>JASHTU010000346.1 GCA_030040395.1 Acidobacteriaceae bacterium | reverse complement strand
GTTGCGGCTGACGGCGAGGGGGTGGACGCCGGCGATGAGGGTGCGCTGTGAGGCGACGATGGGAGACAGGAGACGATCGGCGGGCTGGGTTTGGGACCAGGCCAGGGCGCTGAAACAGAGGACAAGAATCGGCGCGGAGGAGACGGCGAGACTGCGCGGGTGCATGGGCTTCTCCAGGGAGGCGAGAGGTTGGGAGGGTCCTATGGCGAGGTTGCGCGTGAGAATGGAACCGCCCTTGAGTTGGCAGGTGAAGCGATTCTCAAAACCTACCGATTCGTCCATGGGCTGTCAAGACCAGAAATGCGGGTGATGGGTCAATTGGAGCGCAATCCACGTTTCGGGCTAAAGCCTTGGCGATTTTTGGGCTGGGCCTAGGGGCTGAAGCCCTGCACTGTTCACGGGTGAAGCTCATAGATTCTTGCGCTTCAAATCATGAGCAGGAGCTAACCGGTGCGCCTGGGGGCGATGCCGGAATGGAGGAGCGCACCGGTGATGCGGTCGAGCGAAAGCCGGATGGCGGCGTGGTTCGCGGAGCGCGGGCGATTGGCCTGGCAGTCCATGAGGTTAGGCCGTTTACCTTTCAGTTACCCCTCTCCCCTACCCCCTCCTTCTGGAGGGGTTAAGTGGTTTGTTTACAATCACTTATACTATTAAGTACTGGGTCTAAAATCTTGATAATAAAGGAGTTAGATCCTAAAATAGTCAATCATAAGGACTTACGGCCTATTTTCGGACTTTTTGCCCCGTTTTCGGTGCAGACCCAGGCAGAGGGTGGCTGCGAATGGCCGCGAAGCAGGGGGCAAAAAGCAGGCGGCCCGGGAATGGCGGCTGTGCCTTGAGTACTTCTCCTTCACATGTAGCTCTTGGAATTTCAATCGAAGGTGGCGATTCTTTGAGGAAATCGCCACTCGACTTCCCGGCTCCGGTTTACAGCAGAAGGAGAGGCGCCACAGCCACCACTCCCGAGCCGCCCCGTCTCCGAAACGGAATCACTCAGTTTTGATCCCTAAAACCATTCTAGCGATTTGGCGGAAATAACCGGCAAGGTGGGGCGGAAAAATAATGTGTTTGGAATGAGGGGGATGGGGTTGGGTGCGGGGTGCGGAGGAGTTGACAGCGAGGGAACGGGAACAGGGATCAGGGTTCAGGGATCAGGGATCAGGGATCAGGGGTCACGGGTCAGCCGCCGGCGATGCGGCCTTGGCGTTTAGGGTCGGGCGGCGGGCGAATGGAAAGGGGAGACGGGAATGTTTGCTAACGAGCAAACGCTCTGGGTGCGGCAAGGTCCGATTGGAGCGGCTGCAGAAAAAGTTCTTGACAAGAGGTTCTCTATAAAATAGAGTACTTTTATAAAAGAAGCTCTCTAAAGCTGGGCGGGAGCTGGAGAGGAACAGGCTGCGATGACGGAGCATACGGAGCATACGGAGCAACTGGATTTGAACGAACGGCTGAGATTGATTGAGAGCATGATCACCGAGGGGCGGCGAGTGACAGGGAATTGGGGGTGGTCTTTTGTTTTGTGGGGGGTGGCGTATTTCGTGGCTATCGCCTGGTCAACGCTCGGACGGAGTTCGCTGGCCTGGCCGGTCACCATGGTCGCCGCCGGCGGAGTAACCGGGGTAGTGGCAAGCCGCAGAACGCGCAATCATCCCCGCACCGGGATCGGGCGGGCTATCGGCTCCATCTGGCTCGCCATGGGCGTCTGTTGTTTCGTTCTAATGTTCTCGCTCGCATTCAGCGACCGCCTCGATAACCACGTCTCACTGGCGATTGTGGGGTCGATGTTGGCGGTTGCGAATGGCGCCTCCAGCATCATTCTCAGGTGGAAGATGCAACTTGCTTGTGCGGCGGTTTGGCTTGGGGCGGCGGAGGTGGGCTGTTTCGGTTCGGCGAACCAGGGCATGGCAGTGTTTCTGGCGGCGACTTTTTTCTGCCAGATAGTCTTTGGAATTTACGCCATGGTCACAGAGTCCCGGCAGCGCGCGCAGGGAGCCGTCCATGCCTGAGCTTCCGGAGCTGAATCCCGTGATTCACGGCAAGCTGCGGCTGGCCCTGCTCTCGCTGCTGGCCGGTGTGGAGGCGGCGGAGTTCACGTGGCTGCGCACCAAGACCGGGGCCACCGACGGCAACCTGGGCGCGCAGATGATGAAGCTTGAAGAGGCGGGGTACGTCTCGGTGGAGAAGCGGTTCGTGCAGCGCAAGCCGCAAACCCTGTATCGCCTCACGGAGGCGGGCCGTAAGGCGCTGATGGAATATGTGCAGGCGCTGAAGCAGTTGTTGGGCGCGGCCGCGGGCTCCTCATTCGGACCCCGGCCCGAGGTCCGGGTCGGTCCCTCGTCCGATTAAGAGGGGCGAGGCGCCGGATTTTCCGCAACCATGCTTTCGCGGACCCGCCGCATGATGCCGAGGTAGTACGCCAGGTTGTGGATGGTGTTCAAAGCCCCGGAAAGCGCCTCGCCCGCCTGCATCAGGTGGCGCAGGTAAGCGCGCGAATAACGCCGGCACACCGGACAATCGCAGGCCGGGTCGGGCGGCCCCTGGTCTTCGGCGTAGCGGGCGTTCTTGATGTTGACCCGTCCCTCGCTGGTAAACAGCAGTCCATGTCGCGCGGCCCGCGTGGGGAGCACGCAGTCCATCATGTCCACGCCCATCCGCGCGTAGAGTTCGATTTCGTCCGGATAGCCCACGCCCATCACATAGCGAGGCTTATCGGCGGGCAATAAGGGCAGCACTTCGCCGATCATCTCCAACGTGAGCTCGCGCGGCTCGCCCACGCTCAACCCCCCAATCGCGTAGCCGTCGAATTCCATCTCCACCAACTGCTCCGCGCAGGCGCGGCGCAGGTCGGCGAACATTCCGCCCTGCACGATGCCGAAAAGTAACTGCGTGCGTTCTTCCGGCTCCTCGCACCACACCACCTCGTGGCGATGGGCGCCAAAGTAGTCGAGGGACCGCCGCGCCCACGCCATGGTCAGCCGCAGACTCTCTTCGGCGCGCGCGCGGTCGGCCGGATATTCCGTACACTCGTCGAAGGCCATCGCAATGTCGGCGGCCAGCGCGATCTGCACCTCCATGGCGTGCTCGGGCGTGAAAAAATGGCTGCTGCCGTCGAGGTGCGACCGAAACTGCACCCCTTCGTCCGTCACCTTGCGCAGATCGCTGAGCGAGAATACCTGGAAGCCGCCCGAATCGGTCAGCAGGGCCCGCGGCCAGCTCATAAACCGGTGCAGACCGCCCAAGCGCCGAATCGCCTCGTGTCCAGGACGCAAATACAGGTGATAGGTGTTGCCGAGAATGATTTGCGCGCCCAGCGCCTCCAATGTTTCCTGCGGGACGGCCTTCACGGCGCCGGCCGTGCCCACCGGCATAAACACCGGCGTTTCCACGGTTTGGTGCGGCAATTCCAGCCTGGCGCGCCGTCCGCCGCCCTTCGCCGTCTGCAGGATGTCGAATTCCGTACTCACCAGAAAATTCTACCGGCGCCGTGGCTTGCGGACTAAAGGCATTTTTCCTAATACCGTAGAGTCGCCAAGATCCTGCGGGGTCGTCGCTGATGGTCGCGCCGACTCAGACCCATCGAATCGCTATCCAACGTTAGGAAAAATGCTATCGGGGCCACGCTGCGCATCGCGCGCCCGAGGGCGATTTTTCCCGCGCCATGATTGCCCTTGTCAGGAAGGCATGCCACGCCTCAACCCTCCGCCTTTCCCACGCCGTCGCAAGCTTCAGGATCGTTCTCCATCAGCCGCCGCAGGCATTCACTCACCGTCAATCCATTTGGAGGCGTGGCCGCGTTCGGCGCGATCTCCGCAAGCGGCACAAGCACAAAGGCCCGTTCCTTGAGTCGGGGATGGGGAATCTCCAGCCCCGGCTCGCTGACCGTTCGATCGCCGTAAAGCAGGATGTCGAGGTCGAGCGTCCGCGGCCCGTTCGGAACCCCCGCCGAGCGGTTGCGCCCCAATTCGCGCTCGATTGCGAGCAGCCCGTCGAGGAGCGCCCGCGGCGCGAGGTCGGTTTCAAGCGCTGCCACCGCGTTCAAAAACCGCGGCTGCTCGACGAACCCCACCGGCGCTGTCGAATACAACGAAGACCGCGCCGTTACCCGGCCCAGCTTCGCCAGCCGCTCCATGGCGCGATCCAGCGTGACCCGCGGCGGCCCCGCCGGGCCGGGCAGGTTCGCACCCAATCCGATGTAGGCGGTCGGCATCCATTTCAGACTAAGGCAGATCGCGACCTGACGCGCAGCCGAGCAGCAGGCGATAGCATGAAGCCGGAATCGTAACCTCTACTCTTCGCGGAGCGCCTGCATGGGCTCGATTGCGGCGGCGCGCCGCGCCGGGAAGAGGGCGGCCAATAGGCCGATGATGGCGAGCGCCAGCGAGACCGCCGCGTAGCTCCAGCCGTCGAAGTTTGGCACATGATAGAGAAAACTCTTGACCAGGCGTGCGCCGGCAAAAGCCAGGATCAGGCCGGCTCCGAGCCCTGCCCCCACCAGCACTGAGCCTTGGCGAAGCACCATTTGCGCCACGCTGGCGCGGGTTGCTCCCAAAGCCATGCGCACACCGATCTCGCGCCGCCGGTAACTGACCAGTTGCGACAGAACCCCATACAATCCGGCCACCACCATCACCACCGCCAGCCCCGCGAACGAGCTGACAAGGTACAAGCCGAGACGCTGGCCGAAGGTGTTTTTCTCCACCGCTGCCTGCATGGTTTGAAACTCGTCCAGCGCGAATGCGGGCGCGTAGCGGTGGAAAAGCGAACGCATCACGGTTTCCACGGGAATGTTGGTCCGCGTCTTGACGACAAAGCTGACCTCCGTTTTCAGCAGCGCCTGGTAGAAGAGCGAAGTGGTGGGAACCTGTTGTTCCGGCAATAGGATCGCAGGCAACGGATCGCTGCCCACGGTCTTGTCGACCTCATTGCCGAGGACGCCCACGATGGTGAGGGGCTTGATCATGCCGGTGCGCGCGCCGCCCAAATTGATCTCTTTGCCGAGCGGGTCCTGACCCGGAAAGTACTCCTTCACAAACGCCTGGTTCACTACGGCAACCAGAGGCGTAGAGGCTGTATCCCCATCGCCGATCATGCGCCCGCGCACCACCGGCGTGCCCATGGTGCGGGCGTATCCGCCGCTCACCGCCGTCACGTCGGCCTCCATGGGATGGTTGCGATCCTCGGGGCGGCCCACGATGTTGAAGCTGCTGTGTATGTCCAGGTCGGAGAGCGGTGGTGAAGTGATCAGCGCCGCACCCTCCACTCCCGGCTCGCGGCGCATCCGCTCCAACATGGGCTCATAGGTAAGCGTGGCTACGGACACAGGCGCGCTGGCCGTGGGGCCGGCAACCCCCATGGAGGAAAAACCCGCAGCGTCGGCCGGCATGGCCGTGAATGTGGTCACGCGCGCGGTGTCGAAGCCCAGTTGCGCTTGTTCCAGGTTCCACAGGGTGTGGAAGAGCAGCCCGGTTCCCACGAGCAACAGCGTGGAGAGCGCCACTTCGCCGGCGGCCAGGATGCCGCTGAGTTTTCCGCTCACCGCGTGCGTGCCCACGCTGCGGGAGGCGCCTTGCAGCGCGGCCTGCGGATGCGAGCGCGCCGCCAGCAGCGCCGGAAGCAGGGACGAAAGCGCTGTGGTGATTGCGGCAATGGCGGCCAGCGCCAGCACGATGGTCCAGTGCATGGCGATGGTGTCAGCGCGCGGAATGGTTCCCTCGGGCAGCTTGCGCAAGGCCGTCATGGCGAACTCGGCGATGAGCACCCCGGCCCCGCAGCCCAGCAGGCTCAGCGTGAACCCCTCGGCGAGCATCTGCCGGATCAGTCGAAGGCGATTAGCGCCCAGCGCCGCACGCACGGCGAACTCCTGCCGGCGCGCGAGGCAGCGCGCGATCAGCAAGTTGGAGACGTTGGCGCAGGCAATCAGCAGCACCAGTCCCAGCGCGGCAAAGAGCGCATAAAACACCGGGCGCACGGGTCCGGTAAGCAACTCCTGGTAAGACGCGGCATGAAATGAAAGTGCAGACTGGTCCTTGGTGCGCGGAATGCGCGCCGCAATGGCCTTCAGCTCTTGCTGCGCCTGCGCCAGCGTGGCGCCGGGACGCAGGTCGGCCACCACGTTGAAAAAGTTGTAGCCGCGAGCTTGGAGCATCTCGGCGGTGGGCTGCAATGGCAGCCAAAGGCCCTTGCCCACGTCAGGCCCCATCTCGTCGGGAAAATGAAAAGAGGCCGGCATGACGCCGACCACCGTGTGGTCGACGCCCCCGACGTGGATGGTCCGGCCGACGATCGTCGGATCGGCATGAAAGCTCTGGCGCCACAGGCCCTCAGAGAGAACAGCAACCGCCGGGCCGCCTGCCTGGCCTTC
>JASHTU010000345.1 GCA_030040395.1 Acidobacteriaceae bacterium | reverse complement strand
CGATGGAGGGTTGCCGCTCCTTCCACCCCAACGACGAAAGCGTTACTACACCCCGGCGGCGCGCAGCGTCTCTGCGGAAAGGCGTTGCCTCTTTTTTGTCATTGCCTGCCAGGGATCCCGCCTCAACCGCGATTGCCACTCGGAAAAATCCGCCACTTGAAACCTGGGCGGCGCATCCGATCGCAACTCCTTCCAGTCCAGCGTAATCGCCACTGGCGCTCCACTCCTCGCGCGCGGCGAGAAGGGAGCAATCGAAGTCGAACCACGGTCGTTGCGGAGGTAGTCGAGATAGATTCGATTCTTACGCGCGGCCTTGGTCATTTTCGTGATGTAAAGATCGGGCTTTTCCGCTTCCATCGCCAAGACCGCGGCATGCGCAAACGCTTTGACCAGCGGCCACTCGTGTTCCGGCTCGATGGCGACCGCCACGTGCAATCCTTTTCCGCCGGTGCTCTTGACGAAGCTTTCGAGATGCAACTCCTTTAATTGCGTGCGCAATCTTTCGGCGGCGGCCGCGAGGGTTCGCCAGTCAATCGCGGTCCCGGGCTCGGCGTCCGGATCGAGATCGAAGACAATGCGGTCCGGCTTGTCAAGAGAATCGTTGCGGGAGCCCCAGGGGTGAATCTCAAGCACGCCCATCTGCGCCAAGCCCAGCAAACCGTCGGCGCTGTTCAGGGTCAGATACTCTTCCTTCTCGCCCGTCTTGCGATCGGCAACCGCAACTGCGTTTACGCCCTCGGGCAGCCCCCGGCCTACGTGCTTTTGAAAAAAGCACGGCTTATTGCTTCCGTCCGGACAGCGCACGATGCTCAAAGGGCGGTCCGCAACGTGCGGCAACATTCGCTCGGCAACCGCAAGATAGTATTCCGCCAGCGCCTGCTTGGTGAGGCCGCTTTCCGGGTCCAGGATTTTTTCAGGATGCGTGATGGCAAATTGCATCGCTCCGTCCTTTGGGGTGGGAGAATTCCGCTGCGCGCTCCCTTGCGCCGCGGAGCCGTCGTGCGACGGAGGCTGCGGCAAACCCGCAGTTTCGCGCGTCACTTCGTTTGCCGGCTTGTCGTCGCGCAGCCCCTTGAACGACGCCTGCCGCACCAGGTTATCGCGCGTCCACGTTGAGAAAGCAATCTGCGCCACCAGTTCGGGTTTGACCCAATGGGCGTCGCGGCGAGCGTCACGCGGAATCTCGGCAAAGGCCGGCGTCTTGCGGGTGAGCGCGTCGAGTTGTGTCCGCAAGCTGCGCTGCGTTTGTTGCGTGAAGCCGGTTCCCGCGCGCCCCGCGTACATCAGCTTGCCTCCTTGATAGTAGCCGAGGAGCAAGGCTCCGATTCCATGTCCGCCTTTCGAGGGAGGGGTGAAAGCGCCAATGACGAACTCCTGTTCCCCGGTGCACTTCACCTTGAGCCACGCGCTGCTTCGGCTTGAAGCGTACTTTGCCTGCGCGAGTTTGGACACGATCCCCTCCGCGCCCAAGGCGCAGGCTTTGGCGAAGACCTTGCGTCCATCACCCTCGAAATGCTCGCTGAAGCGCAGCGGCGAGTTCTCCCCGGCGTGCGCCAGCAACCGAGCCAGCAGCGCCTTACGCTCCACCAGCGGTAACTCGCGCAAGTTATGCCCATCCAGGTGCAACAAATCGAAGGCAAAGTAAGTAAGGTAACGTTGCCGGCCTTCGTGGAAGGCGGCTTGTAAGTCGGCAAAACTGGCGATGCCGCGCTCGTCCAAGGCCACCACCTCGCCATCCAGGATGGCGCTTTTACAGGGCCGTTCCGCGGCGGCGCGTGCAATGTCCGGCATGCGCGCGGTCCAGTCAAGGCCCTTGCGCGTGAGCAGTCGCGCCTGCCGACGGACCGCTCTGTTGTGCTCGCGCGAGCGCACGTGGATTTGGATGCGGTAACCGTCAAGCTTCAACTCGTGAACCCAATCGCCGCCGCTGGGCGCCGCGGAGGCCGGCTGCGCCAACTGCGGAGGAAGGAATCCGGGAAATCTCTCGTGAGGCGCCGACCGCAGAAGCCGGCTTAGTTGCGTTTCGCTTGCTGCGCCGTTGTATTGTCCGGCCTTCCGCGGCAAAACCGCATTTGCTTTGCCGCGATTCGTCGCCCTCGCGCTGCGCGCGGCCTTCCTGGCGCCGGCCGCGCCCCGCGCATTAACCGCCGCGCCATCGGAGCGCGTGTCCTTTGCATCCCACACCGTGTCTGCGTTCTGGGCAATCTGCGCCATGGTGCGCCTGGTCATGGCGCTGTCCGGTGATTCGTCGGTGATCGCGGGACTGTCGGCCTCTTGTGCGAACCGATCGCGATCCTTGATCAGCAGCCAATGCGGCTTATCCACCCGTTCCGCGTGGCTCTTCATGCGCACCAGCGCCCAGCGGCCGTGAAGCTTCTTGCCGTTCAATTCGAACTTCAAATGGCCTTCGGCCAAGCCGCGATCCACGTCGTCCAGCGGCTTCCATTGGCCGAAGTCCCAAACCATCACTGTTCCGCCGCCGTATTGGCCTTGGGGAATCGCGCCCTCGAAACCTCCGTATTCCATAGGGTGATCTTCCACTTGCACGGCCAGCCTGCGGTCGCCGGGAAAGTAGCTGGGGCCCTTGGTCACGGCCCAGCTCTTGAGCACGCCGCGCCATCCCAGCCTGAAATCGTAATGCAAACGCGTGGCCGCGTGTTTTTGCACCACAAAGGGTAGCGCTCGATCGGCACGCGACGCCTTGGCGGCGCCACCCCGCGGCTCCGCGGTTACGTCAAAATCGCGCATGGCGCGGTAGCGCGCCAATTGCCGCTGCACGGCCTGCGCGGCCTTGGATTTTGAGAGGGCACGCGTCGCCATTTTACGCGGCCTTGCGCCTGCGCCGGGACGCCTTCACCAGCACCGGCCCTTTTTTCTGTCCGCTGCCCGCCGGGCCGGCGGTCGCGCGTTTGCGCTCTTCGGGCTGCCTGGCCTGATGCAGGCTCTCGCGCAACGCATCCATCAGGCCGATCACCTTCGGCCGCCGCGGCGCTTCTTCCTCGAGCGGCAGCGGCATCTTCTTTTCCTTGGCTTCAATGAGCGCGCGGAGCGCAGCTTCGTAGTCGTCCTGGAACACGTCGAGCTTGAAGGGCCCCGAATAGGCCCCGATCAGATCGCCTGCCATCGACAGTTGCTTCTTATCGATCTCCACGTTGGCAATCGCAGAGAAGTAATCCTCGGCATTGCGCAGTTCTTCCGCGTAGCGGAGGGTATAGGCCATCAGCCCGCGCAGCGATTTCCCGGGCGGAACCGCGATCGCCAGCAAGTGCTCGCATCCGCCAAACGCCACCTCGCCCAGCGCGGCTTTGCCTGCGTGTTCCATGGCCTTGCGCATTACCGCGAACGCCTCCGGCGATTGCTTGGGATCGGGGAGAACGAAGTACGGCTTCTCAAAGAGAGCCGGCGCCAGCTCGTCGAGATCGACAAACTGGCGAATTTCGATCACGCGCTTGGTTTCAATGCGCAGCTTCGCGATCTCGTCCGGCTCGATGGTGAGGTATTTGCCCTTGCTCAACTCATAGCCTTTAACGATCTCCGAATTTTCCACCGGCTGGTCCTCGTTAATTACGTTCAAATGGCGCACCCGTTGGCCCGTGGAGCGATCGATTTGATGAAAGCTGATGCCGGCTTGAGAATTGACGGCGGGAAAAAGCTGAATGCCGAAGGAAACCAGCGAGATTTTCAGCTGCCCCGACCAAAATGGACGACCGTCCATGGCGCCCTCCAGGCGTGGTGGCTTGAAGTGATCGCGTCGAGCCTCCGGCCACAAGTAGATGAGTTGGATGCCCGGCCACGGGCAACGGTTTGCTTCGCCGCGCATGGCCTCGCTGCCGCGATAAGCTAGAAGTCAGGAGACGTCGCACACCTGGAGATCATGTCCCAATATCGATACTCAACTCTTGCCGTACACGCCGGCCAGCATCCCGACCCGCAAACAGGTGCGGTCAATGTGCCGGTTTATCTTTCTTCCACTTTCGAGCTCACCGGCATCGGCACTGATCGCGGCTGGGATTACTCGCGCGCCGGCAATCCCACGCGCGACCGGCTCGAAACCGCGCTGGCCGCGCTCGAAGGCGGCTTCAGCGGCCACGCTTTTGCCAGCGGCATGGCGGCCATCGCCGGTCTGGTGGCGCCCTTGCGCGCCGGCGATCACATTGTCTGCTCGCACAACGTCTACGCCGGCACGGTGCGGCTCTTCAACCAGTTCATCGCACACTACGGCATCGCCATCGAATACGTGGACACGAGCTGTCCGGACGCCGTAGCCGCAGCCATTCGCCCTACTACCAAGCTGGTTCACATCGAAACCCCCAGTAACCCCACCATGGTCTTGAGCGACATCCGCGCCATCGCCGAGATCGCCCACGCCAAGGGCATTGAAGTCAGCGTTGACAACACCTTCATGTCGCCGGCGCTGCAAAGCCCTATCGCCTTAGGCGCCGATATCGTGATGCACTCCACCACCAAGTACCTGAACGGCCACTCCGACGGCATCGGGGGCGCGCTGATCGGCTCCAAGCCGGAACACAAGGAGCGCTTCCTGCTGGTGCAGAAAGCGGTGGGCGCGGTGCTCGGACCGTTCGACTGCTACCTCGTCCTGCGCGGCATCAGGACCATGCCCCTGCGCATCAAGCAACACGAGGAGAACGGCCGCGCCGTGGCCGAGTATCTTTCCACGCATTCCAAAGTCACGCGCCTTGCCTATCCGGGGCTCAAGTGCCATCCGCAGTACGAGCTGGCGCTGCGCCAGCAGAAGGGCTTTGGCTCCATGCTCAGCTTCGACATCGGCGCGCGCGCCGCGGCCGGGCGCTTTCTGGGCGCATTGAAAATCTTCACCAACGCGGAATCGCTCGGTGGAGTCGAGTCCCTGGCGTCGCACTCGGCCACCACCACCCACGCTGCCCTGAGCGACGAAGAGCGCGCCGCCGCGGGAATTACCGACGGCATGATCCGGCTTTCGATCGGCATTGAGGACAAGGAGGATCTGATCGCCGACCTCGAGCAGGCGCTGGCCGCGGTTTGATGGGGAGCGATGCGTGCCTCCGTGCTGTTATTAGGCGTCGACACCTGCGGCCCGTCCGGCTCTGTCGCTCTTGGCCGGGTGCGGGCAGGCGAGGTGGAGCTTCTCGGCCAGATCGAGCTGGCCGGCCGCACCTACTCGGCCACTTTGATCTCCGCCGTCGGAGAACTCCTGAATCGAGAGCAAAATTCATTGGCTTCGCTCGATGCGATCGTGGTTGTCAACGGCCCGGGGAGCTTTACCGGCGTCCGCGTTGGCGTGAGCGCGGTCAAGGGTCTGGCGGAGGGCGCATCGCTTCCCGTCGCCGCCGTCTCGCGCCTTGAGGTCTTGGCCGCCAAGGCTCATGCGCCTTCCTCAGCGCTGGACGCCCATCGGCGCGAGGTGTTTTTGCGGATCGCAGGGACCGAATCAGAGCCCAGAGAGCTGCTGGCCGGCGCGCACGAGTTGGCCCACATTCATCCCCCACCGGCCAGGGTCGCGGTTTGCGACGATGCGGCCGCGGCCCTGCTTCGCGCCGCGTGGCCGACCGTGGAACTGGTCGAGTCCCCGGCGCCTGGAGCGGCCGACGCGCTCGAACTTTGCGCTCTGCGCGTCGAGCGTGGAGAATTTGTGGACACCGCTTTACTCGACGGCCATTATCTTCGCCGTTCCGACGCCGAAATCTTTGGCGACCCCGCGGCGAGACCGCAAGGCGCATGAATCCTGTCGAGCCCCAAGTCCAAATCCGGCGCATGACCGCAGCCGACGCCGACCGCGTGATGGAAATCGCGGCGAGCCTCAGCGCGGCGCCCGTCTGGCCGCGCTACGCCTACGTCGATGCTCTCGATTCCGCTGCCGCCGTGCCGCGTCTCGCCTTGGTCGCGGTGGCGCCCTCCGCTCCGAACCAGGGATCCTCCCGGCCAAATCCGGCGCCAAGCCCGGCAATTGTCCAGGGATTCGCCGTCTCCAGCCTGCTCCCGCCGCGCGCCGAACTTGAGACCATCGCGGTGGCCGCGCCCATCCGGCGCCGCGGTGTAGGCCGCTTGCTCCTTGCTGCGCTGGTTGCGGAATTGAAAGCAACAGGAGTCCGCGAGCTCCTGCTGGAGGTGCGAGCCTCGAACCAGCCCGCAATCGGGTTTTACCTTGCCGCCGGCTTTGTCCAGACCGGCCGCCGCGCCGGTTATTACGCCCATCCAGAAGAAGATGCGCTGCTGATGAGCGCGCGGCTCGGCTGACCCGCGCCGCGGGGCGGCAGGAGCCGGGCGCGCGCCGCCGGCGGGGGATTCAGGGGGGCCAGGCAATATTTCAGCCGGATTTTCACAGCCCATGTTACTTTCAGTGTCTTTCCCGCTTGCCGATTGCCCCTCCGTAGCGATATATGTATGTAAATGTTCGGTAAATGACGGAGGTGCTGGATGGATGAAGTACAGGATGCCACGCTGAGCGCAGAAATCGATCGCTTGCATTCCGAACATCACCGTTACGCTCAGCGGTTGGAAGAATTGCTTCAGAAGCCCTATCTCAGCGCGGACGAACAGCTTGAAGAGGTGCGCCTGAAAAAGCTGAAGCTGCACGCGAAGGACCTCATTTTCGCGTTGGAGCGGCGCTTGCCGGTGGTGGCGTAAGCCTCGCCGCCAGTTTATTTTCAGGTCATTTGCGAGCTGACGGGCCCCCTTAGCACGCAAACGGTTAGTGTGCGCTTTTGCCATCCCTTGCACATCCGCCAGTCACTGCCCCAAGACTCCATCCCAAGGCATCACCCGGAATCACCGTATAATCGGTGGGGACGATGGTTCGCGACGGTTACATGTATGGTTTGAGCCTGTTGGCCGTGGCTGCGGCGCTCCGTTGGGCAACGGGCGGTTGGGTTTGGGCCCTTGCGCCGCTGGTGCTGGCGGCGTTTTTTCTCTGGTTCTTTCGCGATCCGCGTCGCATTGTTCCCACCGGGGAAGGCATGATCGTTTCTCCCGGAGACGGCCTGGTAACCGAAGCTGCGTCCATTGCAACCCCCGCCGGCCCCCACCAGCGCATCAGCATCTTCCTGAGCGTCTTTGACGTGCACGTGAACCGGGCCCCCATTGGCGGCGTTCTTAGCCGCGTCATTTACCAGAAAGGCAAATACCTCAATGCTTTGAACCCGGCCTCGGCGGAACGCAACGAACAAAACACCGTTACCGTCTGCGGCGCGGGTAAGGACCAGGGCATCGAAGTCACCTTCAAGCAAATTGCCGGCCTGCTCGCCCGGCGCATCGTTTTCAACCTGAGCGAAGGCCAGACGGTGGAGCGTGGCCAACGGGTTGGCCTCATCAAGTTCGGTTCCCGCGTTGATGTGGTGTTGCCCGCCGAGGCCGTCCTGCGAGTCAAAGTGGGCGAGCGCGTCAAGGGCGGCTCCAGCGTGCTGGCAGCCATGCCCCGGGGAGACCGCGCATGAACCATCAGGATCCGTTCGAGGCGAGGGAAAGGAAGAGGACCCGCGTCCGCCGGGGCATGTACCTGCTGCCTTCCCTGTTCACCTCCATCAACATCGGAGCGGGCTACTTCTCCATCACGCAAACCATCGCCGCCATTACGCGCGACGCCCAGACGCATCTCGACTGGGCGGCCATCGCCATCCTTTTCGCCATTCCCTTCGACGCCCTCGATGGCCGCATCGCCCGCATGACCAACACCGCCAGCGACTTCGGTCGGGAACTGGACTCGCTTGCCGACGTGATCACCTTTGGCGCGGCGCCCAGCCTGCTGGCTTTTGTGTGGGGCTTCCATTTTCTTCCCGATTCGATTAACGCCCGGTTGCACCAACATCTGGTTCAAGCCGGGGTCTTCATCTGCTTTCTTTTTCTGCTTAGCGGAGCGTCGCGCCTGGCGCGCTTCAACATCAGCCACGACGCTCAACCGCGCAATCCCGGCCGGCCCGGCCGCAAGTATTTTGTCGGCATGCCGATTCCCGCCGCGGCGGGCCTGCTGGCCGCGACCGTCCATCTCTGCTTCGGGATTCCCGTCCAGGCCTGGTGGATCTCCATTCCGTGGCTTATCCTGGTCGGCCTCAGCGGCTTCCTCATGGTCAGCACCTGGCGCTTCTGGTCGGGCAAGGAGATCAACTTCTCCCGCAGTCATCCCTTCCAGATCCTGGTGCTTGTGGCCATCGTGCTCTATATCGCTCTCCGCTACTCCAATGTGGTGCTCTTTTTCGTCGCCCTCGTCTACATGTTCTCCGGGATATGGGCGCGCGCCGCCTATTCCTGGTCACGCCGGCGGCGCAGGCAGCCCGCTGATCTAAACGTCTCGCCTGGGCACGGAGCCGAGCCGCATGGCTACAAACCCTCATAATCGTCTGGAGACAAGGATTCCCTTGTATAAAATTGCCATTGTCGGCGCTTCTAGCCTGGTGGGCCGGGAACTCAAAGACGCATTGTCCGAGTCGCCCCTGGCCGCGGCTAAAATTGTTCTCCTCGACGCGGAAGACGTGCAGGGTCAACTCGACCAGGTGGGCGACGAGGCCACCTTTATCCAGGGAATCAGCGCAGACGCCTTCGATAGCGCAGACTTCACCTTCTTCTGCGGGTCCGAGGGATTGACCCAGAGATACTGGCGTCAGGCGCTCAGCGCCGGTTCCACCGTCCTCGATCTCTCCGGGGCTCTCGACCAGCAAGCCGGCGTGCTCGTCTGCGCCCCCTGGCTGGGAACGGAGACTCCGGCCGTGGACCTTTTCACCCCTGCCGTAGTCCCTGCCCACCCTGCCGCCGTGGCTTTGGCGCTGCTGCTCGATCGGCTTCAGCAAGCGGCGCCGCTTCGCTTCGCAGCCGCCACGGTCATGCTCCCCGCCAGCGAGTTCGGGCGCGCCGCCATGGATGAGCTGCACCAGCAGACCGTGAGCCTGCTCAGCTTTCAGGGGCTTCCACGCGCCGTTTACGATGCGCAAGCCGCCTACAATCTACTCAGCGGCCTCGGCGAAAGCGCCTCCGTAAGCCTCAAATCCGTGGAGGCCCGGATCCGGCGCCATTACGAAACGCTCACTGGCGGACGCAAGCCGGCTCCGGTCCTGCAAGTCATCCACGCGCCTGTCTTTCACGGCCACACCTTCCTGCTGGCTGCCGAGCTGGAACATCCGGTCGAGATCGCGGCGCTTGAAGAAGCGCTCAGCGGCGAACACGTCGACCTGGTTCTCGAAGACACCGACTCGCCTTCGAATCTTGCCGCAACGGGGCAAAACGACGTGCTGGTCCGCCTGCGCCCCGAGTCGGGCGCACCCAACCCCGGCGTGGTGTCGCGGCTCTGGCTTTGGGCGGCGACCGACAATCTTCGCCTCAACGCTCAAAACGCGATCTACTGCGCCCTCACTCTGCGCCGCCTGCGTCCCCATGGCGCAATCCAGTAAGCGGCTGAATTCTCCCAGCCTGCCGGCTCATTGGCCGCCATGCCGGACCCATAACTGCTCGATGTAGCCATCCGTCATGCCGGCGATGTAGTCGGCGACGGTGCGCGCCAAACCTTCGGTGGGAATCTGCACCTGGTGGTCTTCCGGCATCAGTGCCGGGTCGGCCATGAGAACTCGAAACAGCTCCTGCACCACCCGTTCCGCGTGCGCGTGCAACTCTTCCATCTCCGGCGAATTGTAGAGCCGGGCGTAAAGGAACTTCTTGGCCGCGGCGCGCGCCGCCGCCAACGGTGGACTCAGGCGAACCAGCCGATCCGGCGCCTGGCGTATATCGTCCAGCGTGGCGGCGCCAAGTTCAGCTACGCGCGCCCGCACTTCGTCGGCAAGATCCGTGACCAGCGCGTTGAGCAGCCGGCGGAGGGCCTCGTAAACGGCCAGTCGGGGCGCGGCGGTTGGATACGCGCGAAGAGCCGCATCGTGAAAGTCGCGAAAGAACGGCAGCGCCTCGCGCACTTCGCCGAGGCTCAGGATGCCGGAGTCCAGGCCGTCGTCGAGATCGGCGGTGAGGTAGGCGACTTCGTCGGCCAGATCGATCAGTTGGGCTTCGAGAGGCGGAAACTCGCCGGGGAAATACTCGGCCAGTTCTGGATGCTGGCCGGCAGGATAGTCGCGGGAGTGCTTGACGATGCCTTCGCGGACCGCCAGCGTCAGGTTCAAGCCGCGAAAGGCCGGATAGCGCTCCTCGAACCAGGTGACGATGCGGAGCGCGTGCAGGTTATGGTCGAAACTGAGGCCGTAGCCATGCAGCGCGCGATCGAGCGCCTTTTCTCCAGCGTGGCCAAAGGGCGGGTGGCCAATATCGTGGGCCAGCGCCAGCGCCTCGGCAAGCTCCGCATTGAGTCCCAAAGCGGTGGCCAGGGTGCGCGCAATCTGCGTCACTTCCAGGGTGTGGGTCAGGCGGCTGCGCACGTGGTCGCCCGGCGGATCGGCGGGAAGACGCGTGAAAACCTGTGTCTTTCCCGCCAGGCGGCGGAAGGAGCGGGCGTGCAGAATGCGCGCGGCGTCGCGGGCAAAGGCGCTGCGGTAAGCGTGGGATGGTTCAGGGTAGGCGCGACGGACCAGCGGACTGTCCTCTTTCCCGCTGACCGCGACGCCAGGCGGCAGCGGACCCCGGGTTCCGATTTTTGCCTCGTTGCGGCGCCAGTTCATTCGGCTCACCTCTCCTTATACCGCGGAACGGGGACTGAGCGCAGCGGGAGCCGTGGGATCGGCGAAGGGAATGAGTTTCACCGTGGTGAGACAAAGTCTGCCTGCTCTTTCCCTGGCCCGGGAGTGCCGGACCTTGGGTCTGGCGCCGCCGGCGAGGGCTGGACAAGGCGGGGTTTTGGGAGTACCATCCTGCCGGATTTTTGGAGCGGCTGGCGCAGGTGCGGAGCAGGAGCGTCAGCGAGGGCCCATTCTTCAGAAATGCGGAACCGGAGGTGGCCGTGAAGTCGGTTAAGGGAATATCGCTTATGCTCGCGACGATGGCAGTGGCCTTTTTACCGGGGTGCGGCGCCAGGCACTCCGTCAAGGAGGTGTACTACCTGGTTTCAACGAACCTGGCGTTGCCTTACTGGCAGTCGGCCGCAGCAGGGTTCCAACGAGCGGCAACAGAATACAACGTGACGGCAAGGGTGGTGGGACCGGACAATTACGACCCGCAAGCCGAGCTGGCCGCTCTCCAACAGGCGGTCGGGGCCAAGCCGGCGGGGATTCTGATTTCGGTGAGCAATGTTTCGGTGTTGCAGCCGGAAATCGATACGGCGGTCAACGGTGGAATCCCGGTGATTACGATGGACTCGGATGCGCCGGGCAGCCGGCGGCTGTACTTCATCGGGACCAACAACCTGGAGGCGGGACGGCTGGGCGGAGGACGAGTGATCGAGAAGCTTGGCGGTCACGGCAACGTGGTCTTCTTCACCCTTGCCGGCCAGCCCAATACCGAGGAGCGGCTCAAGGGGTTTCAAGACGTATTCTCAACCCGGCCCGGCATGAAAATCGTCGAAGTCGTCGATGTCAAAAGCGATCCCAATATAGCCTTTGACCGGACCCGGCAGTTTGCGGTGTTGACCGGCCCCAAAAAGATCGACGCATTCGTTTGCCTGGAGTCCTCGACCGGGAAGGTGGTCGCCGATGCTCTCAAGCGCGCCGGCGCAACCGATCGGCTTCTGATTGCCTGGGATGTGAGTCAGGACACGCTGGACGGCATCAAGGCCGGAACCATCGATTCGACGATCGTCCAGAAGCCCTTCACGATGGCTTACCTCGGCCTCAAGGGGCTGGACGAAGTCTTCCATGATCCGCCGCCAAAACTCAACCAGGACTCGAGCGCCAGCGCGTTTGCGCGGTATCCGGCGTTTGTTGACACCGGCACTTCGCTGGTGGATAAGAGCAACGTAGATACCTACTTGGCTTCAGCCGCCACCAATGGGAAATGAGCGGCTCAGCCACTTCTCCCTCCCCGGGGAGAATGCCTGAAGAGGTGATGAATGAGTGTTGGGCGGCGAAAGGCTGGCTGCCCGGCAACTACTCCGGTTTATTGGTCTGCCCAAGGGCGTTGTCTTCCTTGGCCAGCTTGACGCGCGCGCTTTCCAGCTTTTTCTGGACCTTGGAGACGTCGCCCGGTTCGATGTCGGCCGGAGCCGATTTGGCGAATTCAGCCAGCGAAAGCTGCCACTGCGCGGCAGCCAGCCGGATGCGGCCCGTCTTCTCGTAAAGATCGCCCAGATGCATGTGGACGGTGGGATCGGTTTGGTCCCGCGCCACGGCTTGGCGCAGATTATCTTCGGCCAGATCGTATTGGCCCATTTTGAAATAGACCCAGCCCAGCGAATCCAGGTAAGCGCCGTTCATGGGCTCCAAACTTACGGCCTGGCGAATCAGTTTCAGGGCCTCGGGCAGCTTGATTCCCTTGTCGGCGAGCATGTAGCCGAGATAATTGAGGGTCATGGCGTTCTGCGGATCGAGCGTTAGCGCCTGGCGGAAAGCTTGTTCGGCCGGTTCCATATGCTTCTGGCGATCCGCGAGTTCGCCCCGCAAAAAGAGCAGGTAGGTGCGATCTTCTTTTTTGGTGCACAGGGGATCAGCCTTATTGAAAGAGTCCTCGGCGTCTTTCCAGCGGCGCAAACGGATGTCCATCTGGCCGATCGCCTCGTAGATCGTCCGGTCGTTGGCGGAGTTGTCGAGCAAGCTTCGCGCCATGGCCAAACCCTGGTCCGGCTGTCCCTGGTCCGCCATTTCGCCGGCCAGCATCAGCTTCATGTCGCGGTCCTTGGGGTTGGCCGACACGGCTTTTTGGGCCACATCCGCGGCCTTGTCGAACTCCTTCGCCTGGCGGTAAGCGTCGACTTGACCCTGGTAGCCCTGCTCCGCGGAGTCACCGCCCATATCGATCATTTTCTGGTAAACCGCGACCGCCTGATCGATCTTGTTCTGCTCCAGATACACGCCGGCCAAGCGCGCCAAAAAAATGCCCCGGTTGTTCTTTTCTTCGGAGGTATAGGCGCCATTCGCGTGCGAGGTCAGACCGACCATGTTCTGGTAGGTTTGCGCGGCGTCGTCAAAGTGACCGAGCACGTCCTCCAACATGCCTTCGTTGTACCCGGCTTCGAGCGAATTGGGATCTAACTTGACCGCCTTGCGGATAGTGGCCAGAGCGTCCTCGTACTTCCCCTGGCGGCGCTGGATTTCGGCAATGTGGACCAGCGCTTCGCTGTTCTCCGGATCGGCCTCAGCCAGCTCCTGATACTGCTTCAGCGCGGCGTCGAGTTGGTCGTCGGTGAGCAGCGCCTGCGCCAGCGCGTCCAGCGTTTGCAGGTCTTCGGGCTCCAAATCGGCGGCGCGCTGATAGGCGGCGATGGCGTCCTTCGCATCCTTCATCTGGTCGTAAGTCGCGCCCAGAGTAAACTCCATCTTGGCCGTGCGGGCGTCCTCCGGAACCGCCGTGAGGACGTTGACCGCCTGTTGCAGATTGCCGTTCTCGGCGTAAACGCGGGCGAGGTTGAGCACCACGTCTTCTGAATCCGGCTCGATGTCCTGCGCGCTCTTGAACTCGGCGGCCGCCTTGTCGGGCTCGTGCTTGACCGTATAAAGCTGGCCCAGCACCATGCGGTCTTCCACGTTTTTGGGCTGCAGGGTCACGATCTTTTCAAATTCAGCGATTGCCAGGTCAAGGGCGTTGCCGGAGGACGACGTAGAGGAAACGCCGCCCTGGCTCTCGCCCAGTTGGCGCAGGTAGATTCGGCCCAACAGCCGGTGGGCATCGACGTCGTCGGGCGAAGTTTTGAGCAGGTTGCGCGCTAGCGCCTCCGCATCATGAACGCGGCCCACGCGAAAGTAAAGATCGGCCAGCTCGTCGTTGAGCTGCGGCGACCCGGGATCGTCATTGAGCGCGAGCTTATACTGCTCGATGGCTTGATTGACCTCATCGGGACGCCCTTCGGAGACGGCGTCGTCCTCATACATCCCCGCCAGCGCGGCGTGATAATACGCCTGCGCTCGCTCCGCGCTCTGTGGTGAAGTCATCGTCGCGGCGCTGGTTGACGCAGCCGTGGAGGAATTTGCGGGCGCGCTCTGAGCCGGCGCCTCCTGCGCGGAAAGAGCAGCGGCCGGCAGCAGCAGGAGCGATGCAGCGGCGTAGAAGAGCGGGGAGGCAAACAAGCGGCGTTGTGGTTTCATCATCTTGGGGACTCTTCGCTCTCTGCGCCGGGCGAA
>JASHTU010000344.1 GCA_030040395.1 Acidobacteriaceae bacterium | reverse complement strand
ATAATTGGACACCAATTAGTCAGCCCGATTTTTCCATCGTCCTTTCTGCAACGCGAACCAATGCGTCGTCGCATCTTCCGAGGGCGTCCCGATGCAAGCTCCGTTCCCATCTGAACATTTTCTCTGCGCGGCGGGATCAGAAGCGGATCGGGAAGCCGCACGCTGGATTCGAACTCGAACTCTCCTGTATACTTAAGTCTGTTCGAAGCGCATCGTTTTCGACCTAAAAGAGGAGCGCGTTGTTATGCCCAAGCGCACATTTCAACCCAACCGCCGCCGTCGCGTGAAGACTCATGGCTTCCGCACGCGCATGAAGACCAACGCCGGCGCCGCCGTGCTCAGCCGTCGCCGCGCCGCGGGCCGCAAGCGCGTCTCTGTCAGCGCCGGCTTTCGGGACTGATCCCTTCGCGCCGTTTCCTGCGCCGGAACGCCCGCAGTGCCGCCGTCCCGGATCGGCATTCCCGATGAACTCCCCATCCCAGCCACCGGGACGCCAGTCGATAGCGACGGTGCGCCTGCGGAAACATGCCGACTATCAGCGCGCTTACGCCGTCGCCCGCAAACGCCAATCCGCGTCCATGAGCTGGTTTCTCGCTCCACAACCGGACTCGGGCGAGCCCGTCGGCCCGCGCGTTGGCCTCACCGCCGGCAAGTTCTTGGGCAAAGCCCATGAGCGCAATCGCATCAAGCGCCGCATGAGGGAGGCTCTCCGCCGTCACATCGATCTGCTGCCCCCGGGCTTCGATCTCATCTTGCATCCGCGCCGCACCGTCCTCACCCTTGAATTCGCCCAACTTGAGGCCGAGATCGTGCGTCTCCTTCAACAGGCATGCGCCGAGGCCGCGCGCGGTTCGCATTCTCCCGGCAAGGAGATGCCCGCGCCCCGGCGCCGCGCTCCGTCAAACCCGGGTAAGGCTGACCCATGACACGCCTTCTGCTCGCGCTTCTCGCTTTCTATCACCGCTGGCTCTCCCCGGCCCTGCATTGGCTCGGCGGCGGCGGCTGCAAGTATCTCCCCACCTGTTCGGAGTACGCCGCCCTCGCCATCGCCACCCACGGCCCCCTGCGCGGCGGCCTGCTGGCCGTGCGCCGGCTTCTGCGCTGCCATCCCTTCGGTCCCGGAGGCCTCGATCCCGTGCCCCCGCCCGCCCGCGCCCCAAGACCTTTTCCCCACGAACCATTACCATAGAACAAGAAGCGGCTGTGCGCGCTGCTCGTTCGCATCGACAGGAAGTACCCTTTGCCCGAAATTCAGAATCCCAATCTTCAATCGCAGGGGCCCGGTGGCGGCAATACGCGCTCCACCATGATTTTTTGGCTGTTGCTTCTGATGGTCTTCTTCGGCTATGAGACATTTTTCAATAAGCCCAAGCCGGAGACTGGAACCCCTGCCGCCAAGCCAACCCAATCCCAGCAAGCCGCGCAACCAGCCCCCTCCGCTACGCCTTCACCCGCGACCGCCGCAAGCCGGAAATCCGCGGCAAAGGCCCCGGCATCCGCACCGGCCCCGGTCATCACCGCCGCTGCCGAAAATGAGACCACGGTCGACAACGAACTCTACAAGATCGTGCTCACCAATCGCGGCGCCCGCATCCAGCACTGGATTCTGAAAAAATACAGCGACTCCAATGGCCAGCCGCTCGACATCGTGCAGCCGCAGGCTTCGGCGCGTTTCGGCCTGCCGCTTTCGTTCTTTACTTACGATCCGGATCTCACCACCCAGCTTAACAACGCCCTCTACCAGGTCACCGTCTCCGGCGCGCAGTCTTCGCCCCGCGGACCAGTGCTCGCGCCCGCCACCATTACCTTCCGCTACGCCGCCAACGGTCTCGACATCGTTAAGACCCTCCACTTCAATTCGAGCTACGTCATCGGCGTCGACACTGAGGTCAAGCGCAACGGCGCGCCGGTGAGGGCGCTGGTGGCGTGGCCGGGCGGTCTGGGTGACATGGAGGAGTTTCAGCCCTCGTTCCACGGCGCCATCTTCACCTCCGCTGCTTCGCAGTTCGCCTGGTCGCTCGGCGGCAAGGCGGACTACACCAAGGCTGCCAAGGTAAGCGACGACGCAACCTTCGATGAGCCCTACTCCTATGCGGCAGTGGCCGACCTCTATTTTGCCGCGGCGTTTCTGCCTTACGACCTCGACCACACCACCGTAGTCACGATGCACCACGAGGTGGAGCTGCCCGGCAACCCCGGTAATTCCGACAGCCAGAAAAAAACCGCGCAGGTGATCGGCATGGCTATGGGCGACACCACGGGCATGACCCGCCTGCGCCTCTTCGCCGGTCCCAAAGAAACCGATGTGCTCAGCTCCATCCACGCCATCGGCCCCGACGGCAAGCCCACAGGCGAGTCGCTGGCCCCGCTCATCCACTTTGGCTGGTTCAGTATCATCGCCAAGCCCCTTTACCTCGCGGTGCGCTTCTTGCGCGGCCTGCTCGGACCGGGCGCGGACAACTGGGGCTGGGCCATCGTGATTGTTGGCCTACTCCTGAACATGGTTACGCTGCCTTCCCGCTTGATGATGACCAAATCCTCGCTGAAGATGATGCGCATCCAGCCCAAGGTCGACGCTATCAAGAAGCGCTACGCCAATCTCAAGCTCAACGACCCCAAGCGGGGCGAGATGAACACGGAGATGATGGCGCTCTACAAGACCGAAGGCGTCAACATGTACGGCAGTTGTTTGCCCATGCTCATTCAGATGCCGCTGCTCTACGCCATTTACGAGGTGCTTGAAAACGCCATCGAGCTGCGTCAGGCGCATTGGCTGTGGATCCCGGACCTGTCTGGTCCCGATCCCACCTACGTCTTGCCCGCGCTGTTCATCCTGACCATGTTCCTGGTCCAGTACATCTCCCCGACCCCTGGAATGGACCCGGCGCAGCGGCGCATGATGGCCTTCGTCATGCCCGTGATCTTTGGCTTTACGCTTTTTCACTTTCCTTCCGGATTGTCGCTTTACTGGTTCGTGGGCAACTTGATCAACCTCGGCATTCAAATCGGAATCAACCATTCGAGCGTCGGCAAGGAGATGCACGCCATCGCGGCGCGGCGAGCGGCGAAAAAAGCGGGTGCGGGCGCGAAGACCATCCAAGGCCGGCGCTAACCCGAGTCCAGTGCTCAGGGGTCAGTGGTCAGGGGTCAGTGGTCAGTCGTTACGTGCACGGCTCGTGCGGCCACAACTGCCTGAATGCTGCTCCCTATTCCTTGTTCCCTCGTTCCCTTGTTCCCGCGTTCTCTTGTTCCCTTGTTCCCTTGTTCCCTCGTTCCCTCGTTCCCTTGTTCCCTCGTTCCCTCGTTCCCTTGTTCCCTCGTTCCCTATTCCCTACTCCCCCGTCCCTGTCTTATCGTCGATACAGTATGGCCACCACCGCCGCAGTCCACATCCCGCATCCCGCGCCGGAAGCCGAAGAGGTCTACCGCCGCTGGATTCAGTTCCTCGACGAGGAGTTCACCCGGCACAGCTCTTCCGAGCGCCGTTCCGAGATCGTGCGCGACCAGCTCACGCAGCTTTATCTGGGCCGTCCGCACGGCGGGAAGCTAAACCTCGCGCTCACCTCGGAACTGCCCGGCAACGTCGTCACGCTCTCGCTCGATCCCATGAATTTGACCATGGAGGCGGAGCACTATGCCGACGTTGATCACGACCGCTACAACCCGCGCAAGCCGCTGCTCTGGTTCTGGCAAATGTTCGACCGCTCGCCCATCGGCCTCAACCATTGGCTGGGTCTGCGTTTCCGCTGCATGCTGGGCCGCCACATTTTCCGCCACGTGGGCGCCGGCGTTAAGATTCATCACGGCGTCGAAGTCACCTTCGGTTACAATCTCTCCCTGGGCGACGGCGCCATAATTCGCCAGGGCGCGCTGCTCAATGACCGCGGCGGCATCTCCGTCGGCAAAAACGCCGTCATCGGCTCCTTCGCCCGCATCTACTCCCACGCCTACGATCCCGCCAATTACGACCAGGCCACGCTGGCGCCCACCGTCATCGGCGCCCGCGCCCGCATCGCCAGCCACGCCATCGTTCTGGGCGGCCAAAACGTGGCCGACGGCGAAATCGTCGGCAGCTTCCCGCAATAGCCGCATGCGCCGCGCCAGGCGGCTCGGCGCGCTGGGCGCCTCGTGACATGACCCCTGCGAAGAACGGCTCTGCGCTCGCCCGCGCAGCTTCTGTCCAGTCAAATTCCTGTAACCCTCGCATGCTACTCTGAAATTTCCAGCCGGTGGAGATTCCTTTTGTCTGAAGGCCGTTTCCTCATTGCCGTCTTTGAGTTTGTTCTGCTGCTCTTCTCGCTCAGCTTTCATGAGTGCGCGCACGCCTGGATGGCCTCCCGGCTCGGCGATCACACCGCCCGTCTCCAAGGCCGCATCACCCTCAACCCCATGTATCACGCCGACCCCATCGGCACCTTTCTTTTTCCCGCGCTCATCATCTTCGGGCCCCTCTTCGGTTTTAGCCTCTTCAGCGGTTTCCTCATCGGCTGGGCCAAGCCC
>JASHTU010000343.1 GCA_030040395.1 Acidobacteriaceae bacterium | reverse complement strand
CGCGTATCTGAGCAACCCGCTCAGCCTCCGCCAGGTGTGCAACGCCGCGGGCATCGCCCTCATCGACGTGGGCGATCTGCCCCCGGCGTGGCGCCCCGCGCTGCATAGCGCCGTCGGCCGAGTGGCCGGCGCCAATCCGCCCAATCCGTGGATCGATGCGGAAGGGAACGCCGAACTGATTGCGAGGATGGTGAGCTTCGCGCGGGATTTTCTGGCTCCCTGCGGTTGCGACCACTGGAAAACCAACATGGGCAGCCGGCCGGAGGGCGGGCCGAGCGAGGACCAGCTCAAGCGGCTGGCCGACACGCTCAACGCCATGGGCCGGCAGACCATCGCTTACGGGGTGCGTCTGGCGCCGCATCCGCATATCTGGGGACCGATGGAGCGCGAGCATGAAGTGCGCACCGTGCTCTCGCTCACCGATCCGAAGTATGTGTGGCTCACCACGGATACGGGCCACCTGACGCTGGGCGGCATGGACGCGGTGAAGATCATCAGCGACTATTTTCCGCGCATCGCGGAAGTGCATCTGAAAGACACCTTTCCCAGGTTTCGCGGCAACACGTCGACGCCCACGCGGGAGGAGTTTCGCAAGGCGAGCGTTTACCACGACCTAGGCTCCGGCGGGGTGGACTTTCCCGCCGTCCTCGGTGTCGTTCGCGAGCGCAAGTTCAAAGGCTGGGTGGTGCTCGATCTCGACGCGCCGAGGCCCGGCGACGGCACGGGGAGTATCGATGACAATCTCGCCGTCAATATCCAGTACCTGCGCGACACGCTGCAGGTGAGATTGCCGAAACCTGCCTAGCCGCCAGATCCTAGCTTGTTCGTTTTGAGAAGGCCGCATCGCGCCGCGGGCGACCGCTACTCCGATCCTTCCAGATACCAGGGAATGTTGATCACGATGATGCGGCGATTGCCGCGCATGAGCAGGATGACCTTGAGCAGGTCGGAGCGGCGGTTGTGCAGCATCCCCTCCCACCAGCGGCGCACCACCAGCTCCGGCACCAGCACGCAGACCTTGCGGTAGCCGGTTTCGCGCTCCACCTCGAGGACGTAGTCCACCACCGGTTGCAGGACGTAGCGGAAAGGCGACTTGAGCGAGACCAGGCGGGGAACGCACTTGCTGGCGGAGCGCAGCGGGGCCGCGATCAGGTTCTCCCACTGGTCGCAAAACGGGTCCGGCGCCTCGCCGGTGACCACGTGAACGCAGCGGATGTCGTTGGACATGGAGAGCGCGAAGGAGAGCGCCTTTTCCGAAATCCGGCTCCAGCGGTCGATGGGCAGCACCACAATGGGCTCCGCGACTTCAGCGGGGATGATGGGCCGGTTGAGATCGATCTCGCGCCCGACGCGAACGTAATGGAGCTTGACGGCGCGCATGAACAGGATCATGCCCGCCACCAAAAGCGCGGTGATCCACGCGCCCTCAATGAACTTGGTGACGAAAACCACCAGCGTGGTAATGCCCGTGACCAGGGCGCCGAAGCCGTTGACAAACATGCGCACCGGCGCCTCGCCCTGGCGCTTCCAGTGCATCACCATGCCCGCCTGGGAAAGCGTGAAGGCCGTAAAGGCGCCGATGGCGTACAGCGGGATGAGCCGGTCTGTGACGCCGCCGAAAATGATCAGGAGCAGCCCGGTGAGCGCCACCAGCACATAGATTCCCCACGAATAGAGCAGGCGGCGCCCGCGGATCATAAACACATGGGGCATGTAGTTGTTGAGAGCGATGGCGCGCGTGAGGCGGGGAAAATCGGCAAAGGCGGTGTTGGCGGAAAGCGCCAGAACCACCAGCACCGAGCCGATGGTGACGTAATAGAACCATCCGTTGCCCATTGCCGCCCGGGTGAGCATGGAGAGCACGCTCTCATAGCCCTGGCCGCCGGGTGCGGTGGCCGCAATGCCGTAGGCGCGGCAGAGGAGGGCAATGCCGGCCAGCAGGATGGCCAATAGGACGATGATGATGGTCAGGGTGGCTTTGGCGTTCTTGCGGGTGGGCTCGCGAAAGGCCATCACGCCGTTGCTCACCGCTTCCACGCCGGTCATGGCCGTGCAGCCTGAAGAAAACGCCTTGAGCAACAGCCACCAGCTCACGGCCGCCGCGGCTGCGGGCGCCAGGGGAATGGGAACCACGGGCGTCGGGTGGCCGGCAGCTTGCACCGTGCGCCAGGCCCCGGCGGCGATGACGATCAGCAGCGTGCCCGCGAAGATGTAAGTGGGAATCATGAACACCACGCCGGTGTCGTGAACGCCGCGCATGTTCACCAGCGTGAGCAGGACCAGGACGCCAAGGCACAACTCCAGGGTGTGCGGCTGGAGGCTGGGAACGGCGGAAATGAGCGCGCCTACCCCGGCCGAAATGCCCACCGCCGCGGTGAGGATGTAGTCGATCATGAGCGCCGCGGCGGCCAGCAAGCCGGGGCCCTGGCCCAGGTTTTCCGTGGCCACGGTATACGAACCGCCGCCTTGCGGATAAGCCTCGATGGTCTGCCGGTAGCTGAGATAGACGATGCCCAGCAGGGCGATGATGGCCAGGCTTACCGGCACGATGTAGCGGACGCCCAGGAGGCCGAGCGGAATGAGCAGGGTGAGCGCGGCTTCAGGGCCATACGCAGCGGAGCTCAGGGCGTCCAGCCCGAAGACGGGAATGCCGGCCATGGGGCCGATATGCTCGGCGCGCTCTTCGCTGGTGGCGAGCGGCCGGCCGAAAAGCAGATTAAGAATGCGTGTGGGCAGAGGCATGAACCTTCGTTCGCCGGTCGTCCGTCACGAAAAGGTAGCTGTCGAAGGCATTGTCTCATGCGCGGCGGCGAACCGGGCCCAGGGGCGGTGACCGGAACGGAGAAATCGCAAAACCGTGGCGGCGATGGAGCCCCAGCCGCGACTTACAGCCGCCTCCTCGCGATGCAGCCGAGTGGCAGCGGCGCCGGGGGAGAAGCAACCCGGAACGATTTTGACGACTGATTGCAGGAAGAGGAATTTCTGGCTCGCCACGGCTACCTTATTCGTGCTAGGATCATGGCCACAGTTGGTCCCGGCTTGGATCAGTTTTCAGCCCGGACCACTCCCAACCGGGTAAGAGTTCGCCCAAATTCACAAGCAAGGAGGCGGACATGATGAAAATCTCCGCTGCTCACATCGCAACCGCGTCGCTCTCGGTTCTGCTGCTGGCGCCCGCATTGGCCGCACAGTCCGGCGAACAGGCCGCGGCGTCTCCTGTGGTTTCAAAGGTTCGCATCGTCCGGCTGAGTGAAGTGAAGGGCGAGGTCCAAATGGACCGCGGCGTTGGCCGCGGTTTCGAACCCGCCATTGCGAACCTTCCCGTCGTCGAGAACTGCCGTTTGGAGACCAACAACGGGGTGGCCGAGGTGGAGTTTGAAGACAACAGCTCGCTGCGCCTGGGGCCTAATTCCGAGGTCGAGTTTCCGACGCTGGGACGGCTGGCCAACGGCGGCACCCTCTCTTCCGTTCGCGTGCTAAAGGGGATGGCGTACGTCAGCCTGATGAAAACCCCGAACAATGAGTTCAATCTTCTCTTCGGGCAGCAGAGCCTCGATCTTCCGCCCGCCAGCCACGTCCGGTTGCAGTTGGAGGAGTCAGAGGCGAAGCTGGCGGTGCTCGACGGCGCCGTACGCATACAAGGCCCCGACGGCCTTGTGGATGTTCCGCACAAGAAGACCGTCACCTTCTCCATGGCCGGTTCTTCTGAGCCGACGGTAGC
The DNA here is from genome assembly GCA_030040395.1 of Acidobacteriaceae bacterium. Taxonomy (GTDB): domain Bacteria; phylum Acidobacteriota; class Terriglobia; order Terriglobales; family Acidobacteriaceae; genus Telmatobacter. Next base: position 1,114 of record JASHTU010000343.1, on the reverse strand, counting down.
CAAGTCGGTGGCGTCCGATCCGCTTGACACCTGGGACCACAGTGAGGACCAATATCACGAGCGGTCGGCGACCATGAGCGCTCTGAGCAGCACGCCCTACGCCTACGGCCTGAGCGACATGGCATACTACGGAGACTTCGCCGACCTAGGCGGTTGCGGCATGATGTGGCGTCCCTACTTCGCCAGCGCCGCCTGGGATCCGTATTCGAACGGCGCATGGGCCTGGTACGGCGGCATGGGATACTCCTGGGTGTCTCCCTATCCCTGGGCATGGACTCCGTACCACTACGGGTCGTGGTCCTTCTGCCCGGGCGCAGGCTGGGGCTGGATGCCCGGCGGCGGCTGGATGGGGCTGAACAATATGGCCGGGTTCGCGAGCCTGCAGGGGCCGATCAACATTCCGAAGGTTCCCGTCCATTCGCCGAGGTTGGGCGAGCCCACCATGATGTTGGTGAACGAGAAGCCGCTGGTCAGTTCGCAAATCACTGGGTCCAGCTCTTTCGTCTTCCGCAGGGATTCGGCGGGTTTGGGCATTCCGCGCGATGAGTTGGGCAAATTGAGCGAATTCTCGGAACGCGCCGTGGCGAAAGGTACGGCGAGCACGCCCGTATACATGCAAGCTCCGGTCTCGGCTGGGGCAAACGGCCGAGCAACCTTCGCCGGCGTACCTTCAATGCGGCGAGGATCTGCGCCGGTCGCGGAAACGTCTCACGCGGAGATGGGCGGCGGAGGGCAAATGTCCGCCGGACCCAGCCCGTCTATGTCCAGCGCCCCGTCTGCCAGTCATGCCTCGCCTTCTTCAGGCCACCAACACTAGTGGCACGTCGCAAAGACGACATTACTGCGGACGCGGCGGGTTGGATGGGGATGTCGTCACTTGATTTGCCCGAGTCGCCCCATGATGCGGCCGACTCGGGCTAGAGCCTGTTATTAACTTTGGGGCGGGCAGCGTTGCGAGCGAAAATTCGGCCAAACGAGGCGGAGCCCGCAGGCTGTGGCGGGTCCACCGTCAAGGGCGAGAACGAAGTATGGCCGGATTTCCACCCCAGCGACGAAAAGCTGTCGCTGGGGGCCCCGGATTTTCGCCGCAACCCTTCGGGACGGGGCCAATTTT
>JASHTU010000342.1 GCA_030040395.1 Acidobacteriaceae bacterium | reverse complement strand
AAAAGAGGGAACGGCAAGTGAAGGTCCCGAAAAACTCCCTCTGATGCGAAAGCCGGTGTTGTTTTTGGAACTGCTTACGGCGCAATTCAGTGCGCGCCTGGACACCAACCAGCGTAATTCTGCAGCCTGTGGCCGCCTGGGTTGGGCCTTGGTCTGCGCAGGCGGCGCGACGTGGCGCTGCCTGAATTAGGAGAAGTGTAGAGACGTTTTTATAAAGATTCAAGGGGGTTTTCTTTATGACGGATTCCTTCGCGCACGGTTTCCGGTTCCCACTTTGTGGATAACAGGGACGGATTGGAGCCGGGCAATCAGGGTCGGGTTTGTAAGTGAGATGGCCGAAAAGTGCGGAAATTGTACGACCCTTAGTCCCAAGGTCGCGAGATTCACGCATTTGCGGGAAGCATAACTAAAAACGATGAAGAGTAGAGAATTTAATTCTTTTGCGTTCGCTCGGCGATGCCCTAGAGTGCAAGGTACAGGCAATCACGCAAGCGCCGGTAGGTTCGGTGTCGCCCACGCGCAAGCTGTGCGCTTTGCAAGGAACACATAAGGATTCCCCATCACCTGTCCTACGCACATCGTGCATTGAAACGCGGGGTCATCGCGCACCAGGCGGCCGATTTCGCACATCGCTGCCGGGATCCGCATCAGCGGAAGTAGCGGAAATCGCGATTTCGCAAGTGAGCAAAGTCCACGGAGAGTGAAACAGATGACTGGTTCTGGAAAAGGCAAGCGCGGCTTGAGTTTATTAACGCTGGCGTTGACCACAGCCCTCGTTTTTCCGCCAACTTATGCTTTTTCGCAAGAGGCCACGGCGAACCCGCCGGAAAGTCACGAGCAGGGTTATCCGGTCACCGACCAGTTGACGATCTCCAAATGTGGCGTGTGCCACCAAGCGGACGCGAAGGGAAACCTGTCGCGCATTTCCTGGATTCGCACCTCTCCGGAGGGCTGGGAAGAGGCGATCAAGCGCATGGTTCGCCTGAACGGGGTGAGTCTTACCCCGGATGACGCGCGGCATATTCTGACTTATTTGAGCGACTATCATGGCCTGGCGCCGTCGGAGGCGGAGCCGGTGGAGAACTACGCCGAGCACCGCATGACGGACGAGAATTTTCCGCAAGACCCTGATGTGCGTCACGCCTGCGGCGCGTGCCACGCGCTGGCCCGGCCGCTTTCCTGGCATCGGCCGCCGGATGACTGGAAGTTGCTGGTGAACATGCACCGGGCGTTCTTCCCCTCCTCGGCGCCGATTGCGTTCGGAGACGATGGCCGAGGCGCGGGCGGCGGAGAAGAAGGCGAGTCGGCGAAGGACAAGCTTCCCCCGGTGCAGGTAGCGCTGGCTTACATCGAAAAGGCCGCGCCCCTGCACACCGCGGCGTGGTCCAATTGGGAATCGAGCATGAGCGAGCCGAAGCTGGCCGGGCGATGGCTGGTGTGGGGCAAGCAGGCGGGCAAAGGCAAGTTCTTCGGCGAGATGACCATCACCGCCGGCGCATCTCCCGGCGTGTTCGCGACCAAGACCAAGCTGCACTTTGTGGACGATCCCTCCAAGGTGGTGACCGCGGAAGGAGCGAGCATCGTGTATACGGGTTTCCAGTGGAGAGGCCGCTCCATGGCCGGCGTAGAGGCAAGCTCGCCCGACGACATGAAGACCGCACGCGAGGTGATGCTGATTTCCGCCGATCAATCGCGTATGAAAGGGCGCTGGTTCTGGGGCCGATATGAGGAGTTCGGCATGGACGTGAGCCTGCGCCGCGCGGGGGAGGGGCCGACGGTGCTAGGGACGGACGTTTCTTCTTTGCGGGCAGGCACAACCGGGGACAGGGTCACGATCTACGGCGATCATTTGCCCACAGGGGTGAGCGCTTCCAGCATTGATTTAGGCGCGGGTGTGACGGTGACGAAGGTGCTGAGCGCAACGCCGGGCGCGATTACTGTGAGCGCCGACGTGGCGGAGAACGTGACTCCCGGTATGCGCACGATCTCGGTGGGCGAAATTGCCGAGCCGGACGCCCTGGCGGTGTACAAACAGGTGGACTTCATCAAGGTGATTCCGGTGGAGTCGCTCGCACACCTGGGCAGCGCAACCCATGCCAAGGGATATGTGCAGTTTGAAGCGGATGGGTACTGCGACGGACCGGACGGCAAGCCGAACCCGGCGGACGACATTGACCTTGGCCCCATGCCGGCGACGTGGTCGCTGAAGGAGTTTATTGCGACCTACGGCGACGACGATGTCAAGTACGTGGGCTCCATCGATCCCAAGACCGGCTTCTTCACTCCGGCAAGCGACGGACCTTCGCCGACGCGCACGTCGATGCGCAACAACTATGGCGACGTGTGGGCGGTGGCGACGGTGACGCCGGAGGGCTCGGACACCCCGCTGGAGGGGAAGAGTTATCTCGTCGTCACCGTGCCCCAATACCTGATGTTCGATCAGCCGGAGGTTGGACAATGAGCGCCTATGCAAAAGGAGACGTGCATCTGTTCGAGGGCGGGGGCGCGAACTACGCCTATCTGGCGGCGAGCGGAGGAATCGTCTCCCTGGACCGGGTCTCGTCGCGAATTCTGGAGAGGCTGGAACGGACTTCTCTGGATCGCTCCGCGCTGATTGCGCACATGGTGGATGAGGGTTTTGACGCGTGCGAAGTGAGCGAGGGCCTGAATGAGCTTTGCCAGATGAGCGCGGTTCAGAGCAGCGTTCCGCGCCGGGCGACTTCAGAAGCGCTGCCCGAGGAATTTCCTCTGCAGACGCTGGTGCTGAATGTAACCAATCAGTGCAACCTCTCGTGCCACTACTGCTATGAATTCGGCGAGGATAAAGTCGCCACTCCCGAGGGCAAGAAGAAGTTTATGGACTGGGAGACGGCGAAGGCCTCAATCGATTATTTTTTCCGCGACTCGCGCGGCCGTAAGTCCGTCCACATTACCTTTTTTGGCGGGGAAACATTGATGAATTTCCCGCTGCTGAAACAGGCCGTGGCCTACGCCCAGGCAGAGGCGGAGCGCCGGCGGGTGAAGCTGGACTTCAGCCTGACCACCAACGCCACGCTGCTGACGACCAAGATCATCGATTTTCTTGCGGAAAACGCCATTGGCGTCACGGTAAGCATCGACGGGGCCAAGGAATCCCAGGATGCGTTCCGCGTTTTCAAGAACGGCCGCGGGACCTACGACGTGATCGAGCCGAAGATCAAGGAGTTACTGGCTAGGCACAAAACGCGGCCCATTGCGGCGCGAGTGACCATGACTTCGCACGCCATGGATGTACTGGGCACTTACAAACATCTGAAACATACGCTGGGTTTTCACGAAGTGGGCTTTGCGCCGGTAACTACCTCGCCCAACCGGCTCTATTCGATTACGCCGGTGGGCATGGACAGCGTTCTGGGCCAGTTTCAGACGCTGGCGGAAGAATATCTGGAACATGCCAAGCGCGGCGAACATC
>JASHTU010000341.1 GCA_030040395.1 Acidobacteriaceae bacterium | reverse complement strand
GTGCCAGCTCCGAGTTGAGCCCGGAGTTTTCACACGAGACTTACCAAACCGCCTACGCACCCTTTACGCCCAATAATTCCGAACAACGCTCGCCCCCCTCGTATTACCGCGGCTGCTGGCACGAAGTTAGCCGGGGCTTCTTCTTCCGGTACCGTCATCATCGTCCCGGTCGAAAGGAGTTTACGTCCCGAAGGACTCCATCCTCCACGCGGCGTTGCTGCGTCAGGGTTTCCCCCATTGCGCAAAATTCCCCACTGCTGCCTCCCGTAGGAGTCTGGACCGTGTTTCAGTTCCAGTGTGTCCGTGCGCCCTCTCAGGCCGGATACCGATCATCGTCTTGGTGGGCCGTTACCCCGCCAACTAACTAATCGGCCGCGACCCCCTCCTCGAGCGGATTGCTCCTTTGACCCGTAGGTGTTATGCGGTATTAGCCTCGGTTTCCCGAAGTTATTCCCCACTCAAGGGTAGGTCAGTCACGTGTTACTCACCCGTACGCCACTTTACTCAGGGATTGCTCCCCTTTCTCGTTCGACTTGCATGTGTTAGGCACGCCGCCAGCGTTGATTCTGAGCCAGGATCAAACTCTCGTTTGAAGCCTGATGGCCTCGCCCACTCGACGGAGGTCAAAGATGGGCGCGGCCGCGCCCGCGCTCGCTTTCTCTCGAAAGCGCCGCACGGCGCCTTACCTTGTGAGACCGATCGAGCCAAACCCGACCGCTTCTCACGACTGGCACGTTCAACCAATTTGTCAAAGATCCTTGAGAGCTGTCCGCCTGAGCGGGACCCTTTTGGATCGAGGTCCGGACTTCTGGTCCGGCTGTCCTCGAACTTGATGCGCTACCGGCGATTTCCGCCATTCCCTGGCGTCTACCGGCGTTTTGGCGCGAACTTTCCAAGACTATCGAACTTCCGCCTAACGGTCAAGCTGGAGAATTCGATCCGTCAAACCTTCCCGGCGACGCTTTCCAACCCACGTCGGCGAGCTTCGCTTGAGCGCAAATGTCAAATACCCGCCAGCGCAACCAGCGCCCGAGCCGCTAGGACTCGCGGGAGTTTTCTCCCGGGCCGTGCAATGGGTTTGTTCTTTGTGGGGACCCCCGGATAGGGGCTTTAACGGAGCGCCTCTTGCGCTCCCAATCCAACCCAACAAACCAGCTTCCCACTTCCCTCTCTTGGGGCAGGCCACACGACCACCGGGAGGCTTCCACTGCTCAATTCCAACTTTCCAAGAGTAGCACAGGCCTCGCGCGCTTGCAAGCCGAGAGCAACTGCGGCCAATTCAGCGAGTTGCAGCTTCCACCCGGCCTTTTTCGCCCGGCCCGCAGCCACCCTCGCGCCCTCCCGCCTGTGGAAAGCGCAGGTTTCTGTGGGAAACCCGCATTCACAGCCCACGCTGGCGGCAATCCGTCAGTGATGGGGAATAAGCCCCAGGTCCGTCAAGCCGTTCACAAAAAACTGCATGGCCAGCGCCACCAGCAGCAGCCCCATGATCCGCACCAGGATGCGGATCCCCGATTCGCCCAGCACCGTGCGCACCCGGTCCGCGCCGGCAAGCACAAAGTAGCTCGCGGCGGCGGTGACAACGATCGAACCCAGAATTGCGCCCATCTCCCAACGCCACAACCCCGGCGCCTGACCCACCAGCACCATCACCGACGAAATCGCGCCCGGTCCCGCCAGCATCGGCACCCCCAGAGGTACAATGCCGGCGTCTTCCTTCGCCGTCGCTTCTTCGGTATCGCCGTGCGCTTCTTGAGTCGGCGAGCGCTTTGCCTCCAGCATATCCAGCCCGATCATCATTAAAATCAGCCCTCCCGCCAACTCGAAGGCGGGCAACGTAATGCCGAACATCCTGAAAATGAGTTGGCCCGCCAGCGCAAAGCCCGTCAGCACGATAAAACACGTAAGCGCGCCCTTGCGCGCGATCTGCCTGCGTCTGGTCCTATGCGCATCCGCGGTAATCGCAAGAAATGACCCGATGGCCGCAAACGGATCGACAAGGAAAAAGATTGAGCTCAGCGCCAGCACTGAAAAGCGCACGATCGGCGCCGTGCGGATCTCGTTCAGAGCAACTTCGGCTGGATTGGTCCAAAGCATTTCCTAGGTCATTTCATTACAAGCTTAAATGAGCCCAAGCGATTCAATCGCGAGATGTCCCCGCGCATCCTCCACCGCCGCATTTCCTTCCCGCACCACCAGCCGCGTCCCCAACCCCGCTTCCCGCGCCGCATCCAGCTCGCGCACTACATCGGAAAAGAAAATCGCCTCGCCCGGCGCCACGTCCATCGCCGCCGCAATCGCCCCATAACTCGCCGCAGCCAACTTAGGCCCGGTGCGGGTGTCAAAGTAACTCGCAATCAGCGGAGTTAGATCGCCATAAGTCGAATGCCGAAACAGTAACTGCTGCGCCTCCACCGATCCCGACGAATAAATCGCCACCTTGCCCATGGCCGCCCAGCGCCGGAAGGCCTCCGGCACATCGGCGAATAACTCACCCCTTAACTCACCCCGCTCGAATCCCGCCCTCCATATCTTCCCTTGCAGGCTCTTCAATGCCGTCGATTTGCGGTCCCGGTCCATCAGCCAGTAGATGTATTTCAGAATGCGCGGAATCTCATATGCGGGGCTCATGGAAACAATCTGCTGATCCGCCGCTTCGGGCGGCAGAATGGGTGGCGCTGCTGGGTCCGTCTCCGCCCGGTTCTCGCGCGTGAGCATCATCATGTCCATGAAAATCGCGCCTTCGGAAAAATCGCCCGGCTCGAGAGCCTGCATCTGGGGGACAACGCGCCAAAGAAACTCCTCGAAATGTTCCCGCGCATACGGGAACAGCCGCTCATACACAAACGCTATCGGCGCAACCGTTCCCTCCACGTCCAGTAGGTACAGCCGCACCGCGCTCATGCGTTTCCGTCGAGCGAAACCCCCGTCCCCACCCGCGGCCCCAGGTACGTCGGCCCGAAGCACACCGGCTGGTAGCCCCGCTCGACGCCCGAGCCGGTGTAATAAGGCGTCCAGCCTTCGGTCTGCTGGAACCACCGCACCGCGCGGATCCGCCGGTCCTCGCACAGCGTGAACCAGTGCGTCGTGCCGCGCGGCACGCGCAGCATGTCGCCTGGCCCAACCTCGACGGAGTACACCTTCCCGCCCACGTGCAGGAAAAAAATCCCGCGCCCGGCAAGAATAAATCGCACTTCGTCCTCGGAGTGCGTGTGCTCCTTGTCAAACCGCGCCAGCATCGCGTCCAGTCCCGGCGTCTCCGGATTCACGTCGATCACGTCCGCCGTCACGTAGCCGCCGCGCCGCTTCATCTCGTCGATTTCGGCACGATACGCCTTCAAAACAAGATCTGCGGAGCAGTCCGCCGGCACGCGATCCAGGCTCCATCGCTCATAGTCGACGCCGGCGCCCGCCAGCGCCGCGCGAATCTCCGGCTCCGTCTCAATTTTTTCGTTGCTGGCAGGGAAGCGAAGAACAGCCATGGTCATTCCTCCCATCGGCGCACGGAACCGCCGCTACCCCCAGGGTCCAGGTTTGCCAGCGAACGCTTTGCGCTCGTTGGGGTGGAGATCCCGCTTTTGGGACCCGGGAGATCGCGATCCTAGGTTCAGACACCTAGGTCAAAATATCCGGCACAATCGATTCCTTGCCGATCAGCCGCCGCCCCTCCACCTCGAACAGAAACTCGAGCGCCTCCAGGTGCCGGCGCGCTTCGGCCACCGATTGCCCCCAAGTATATAGCCCGTGGCGGCTCAGGAGCACCGCATGGGCGCGGGGAAACTCATCGAGCGCCCGGGCCATGTTCCGGCACAGCTCGCCGTAGTCCTGCGAGTTTTCTAGAATCGGCACCCGCTCCAGGTGCGCGTGCGTGGTCACGCCGGCCAGCCCTTTCAAAATCTCGTACCCCTTAAAGGGGGCATACGCCCGCGATGCGTAGTGCGCCGAAAGCAGCGTATTCCACACGCTGTGCACGTGCAGAATGGCGCCGGCCTCGGGCCGTCCGTGGTAAATCGTCAGGTGCAGCCCCACTTCGGCCGAGGGCTTGCCGCTGCCGGCGATAAAAAGACCGTCCCCAACGCGTTCCTCACCGACGCGGCTTTCGCCAACGCGGCGGCCGACAACGCCCCCATCGCCGTCTACGCGAATTAAATCGGCAGGCGTCACGGAGCCTTTGTCCAAGCCTGATGGAGTGATCAGAATTCCCGATCCCGGCAAATCCGGAACGCGCACGCTGAAATTCCCGCTCGTCGCCGGAGCCCACCCCCGGCCATAACACCACCGCGCCGTCGCGCACAGCAATTCGGCAACCGATTCGAGCGAATCCGCAGGGGAAGCCATACGTGTGTGCAGTGTACCAACCGCCACCGCTCGGCCCTTCACGCAAGTAAAAAGGGCCTCGCCAGCGCGCCCCTCCACCGGGCGCCCCATGCCCCACGTCCCTACCCGGGAAAAGAGCGACCTACACGCTCACGCCGCTATGCGCTTCGCGGCGTCATGGGCGCGGTCAGTGTAAACGTCACGCTTCCCGGCGTGCTCCGCTTATGCGGCGTCCCGCGCGGAATCACCAGCGTATCGCCCTTGTGCAGCGTCACCTTCGTCGCCCCCTCGCTCGCTGGCGCCAGCCACTCCCCCGGCCGCGGGCTGTGCGCCGCTTGCGGCGCGCCGCCTAGCTCAAAATCCGTCGACCCGTCAAAAATGTAAAAAATATGGTCGCGGTGCTCGTGCCACTCGAACTCCTTGGCGATCGCCGCCGTTTCGCTGGTCAGCATGATCGAAAAGTTCCGGTCGGAAAAAAGCGGCTTGTTGCCCGGGTGCGGCGCCAGCTCGCCCATGTCGTCGTGAAGCGTTTCCGCGGTGATGAGCTTATACCCGGCCGCCGGCGCCGTCTCCTGCGCCGCGGCGTGGCCAGCAAGCGCATCCGCCAAAGCCAAACCCGCAGCAGCAGCCGCGGGCGCCGCGCGCAAAAAATTACGCCGCTCGGGACTCTTGATGCCCGGATGGTTCATGATTTCCTCCGCGAGCATTACACCACCCGGCAACCCATGCTGTCAGCAGTCTTGTCCCGTAACCAAAAGTCCCGCTTCGTCCGCCCCATCCCTCCGCCCGCCTCACAAGCCTTCCAGCCTCCGAAGCCACTGCGACAGCAAAGCCGCCACTGCGTTCGGTTCCTCATAAGCCGCAAAGTGGCCCGCGTGGGGCAACACATGAAACTCGCATCCTCCCGGCGCGGCGCGGAACGCCTCCATCTCCGTCGGGTTCACACTCGGGTCTTCGCCGCCTGCAATCGCCAGCACCGGCGCATCCATGGTCGCAACCGCACCCACGGAGTCCGGCCGCGCAGCCAGCCCCGCCTGCACCGCAACCAGCGCCTCGGCTGTGAGCGTCATCCGCCGCCGCACTTCGCTCACAATCTCCGGTCGTCGCTGCCGGGTCGTCGCCCCGACGAGCGTCTGCGCCAGCCCGTCAAATACGGCGCCAGCCTGGCCCGCGCGCGCCTGGGCAATGGTGGCCGCACGCTTGGCAAGGTTCGCCTCCGCATCCGGCTGCGGCTTCGAGCACACAAACGCCAGCCCGCGCATCCTTTCCGGCGCCTGCCGCCACAGCTCCAGCATCACATACCCGCCGATCGAGCAGCCGGCAAACACCGCCCTCTCAAGTCCCACCTGATCGAGCAGCGTCAGCAAATCCGCGCCCAGTTGCGCCATGGTTAGCGCAGGCGCGTCGGGAACGCGGCCGAAGGCTCCCACCGGCAGATCGCCGCCCAACTCCGAGGCGCCGTGGCCGCGCAGGTCCGGCACAATGGCGCGGATTCCGGCCATCTCCCCCACGAGCGGCCGCCAATAGTCGCCATCGAGCGGCGTGGGATGCAGAAACACGACCGTCGGCCCGCTACCCTCTTCGCGATAACTCAGCCGCGCTCCGCCTGACTCGTAGGTCGCCTTCATGTTTCCCTTTATACCGCCGGAGGATAGGCGCCCGGGGCCACCAACGGCTCTTCGGGAATCCCGATCCACGCGGCTACATACGCCACGCCCACAAGCCCGCTCGAAAGAAAAAGAGTCAGCACGGTGATGATCCGCACCGCCGAAACATCCCAGCCGTAAGAGCGCGCCAACGCCAGGCAAACACCCGCAATTTGGCGGCCCACGCGAGGACGAACCAACGGCCGGGCGGCAACATACGCGGGTGCCGCAA
>JASHTU010000340.1 GCA_030040395.1 Acidobacteriaceae bacterium | reverse complement strand
GCCAATCATGCCCGCCAAACCCAAGCTCGGACAGAATCTTCTCATCGACCACGAGGCAGCGGAGCGAATTGCGGCGGCTCTGGGCGATGTGTCCGGGCAAACGGTGATCGAGATCGGGCCGGGAAGCGGCGCCATCACCGGGGCGCTGGCCGCGCGGGCCGGTCACGTGTTGGCCGTCGAGCTGGACGCGGAATTTGCCGCCGGCCTGCGCAGCCGTTTCCCCGCCGAGCGTGTGACCATTGTCGAGCAGGACGTTTTGCGTTTCGATTTCGCCGCGGCTCAAGCCCGGGCCGGGATGAAGCTGCGCGTGGCGGGCAACTTGCCCTACTACATCACCTCGCCCATTCTGCTCAAACTGGCGGCCAGCCACGCGGCCTTGGATTTGGCGGTTCTAATGGTGCAGCGGGAAGTCGCCGCCCGCGTGACGGCCGCGCCGGGATCGCGCGATTATGGCCTGCTTTCGGTGACGGTCCAAGTGCACGGACCTGCCGAGCCGCTGTTCACGCTGCCGCCCGCGTCGTTTTCGCCGCCGCCCGCGGTCCACTCCACGGTGTTCCGCTGGCGCTTTGCGCCGCGTTTTGCCGAGCTGGGCATTGCGGAGCCGACCGGCTTTCTGCGCTTCGCGCGCCGGGCCTTTGCGCACAAGCGCAAGACGCTGGCCAACAATTTGCGAGCGGCCGGGTTTGCGCCCCACGCCGTCGCGGCTGCCATGGGCCACGCGGGCGTCGATCCGCGGGTGCGCGCGGAGGCTTTGCCCCTGGAGGCGCTGGCGAGCCTGTGGCGCAGCTTCGAATCCGCCGCCCGCGCTGAGAATCCGCAGCTCATCGGAGCGCAGGAAGGAGAACCGTCATGAACGCATTCGTGCTGGCGTTGGCGCTGGCGCTGACGCCGGCCGGGGGCCAGGGGCTGGTCAAGCCTACGCCGGTGAGGGCGCAGGGCTGCGTCCAAGCGGGCGTGGAAGCGCGCTGCCTAATGGTGAAGGATCTCAGATCCGGCATTCTGTATAGTCTGTTCGTCAAAGACGCCCAGCCGAAGGTGGGCGAAGGCATCGATTTTGCCGGCGCGCCGCACGACGGCCCCGCTTACTGCATGCAAGGCGTGGCTTTGGACGTGATCCGGTGGGCGCGCAATGACGCCATCCAATGTACGCCAAGCAAGCCGGCCAAGCCGTAAGATCGCGCCCGGCGGCGCTTTCAAGACGCCGCATGAGGCGCGTAGTCTAATAGTGAGGCGGGGTTGCGATGCACATTCGACCCGCAACTGACCGGCCCGCGGATCTCGCCGAACCCCTGGAACACGCCGCCGCATCTTGGTATGCAGGAAGTCATGAAGACCCTCGAAGAGACTCGCCGTCGCGGTTTTGAAGAGACGCTGTTGAGCGCCCGCCAAACCATGCTGATGAGCGAGATTCTGAAGCTCGCTGTGGACAGCTTCAAAGCCAGCAAGACCCGCTTTGCGCTCACCGCGTTGGGTATGGTCATCGGAACCGCGTCGGTGATTCTGGTGGTCACCATCGGGATGACCGGCAAACAATACGTGCAGCACTTGATCGAGAAGATCGGAACCAATACCGTGGAGCTGGAGTACGCCGGCGGCGGCGCCACTCCTTCCGAACGTGTGCTTTACAACGACTACCTCACCCGCGAGGACGAACAGGTGGTGGACCAGGAAGTGCCGGGCGTGATTTATTCCTCGCCGGTCCTCGAGATGCACGAGCGCATCAGTTTCGGCGGAGGCATGGTGAGGGACACGCTGGTGCTGGGCGTGAGCCCCGACTACGAGCAGATTCGCAACCTCGTCATCACCCCAGGCCGCTTCTTCGACCAAACCGACGACGCGTCCCATTTGCACTGCGCCGTGGTCACCCAGGTTTTCGCCAGGGACCGCTATGGCAGCGACGACGCGGCGGTGGGGCAGACGTTCCAGATCCAGGGCATTCCTTTCACCATCATCGGCGTCTTCCGTGAGGCGGTAGACGATTTCGGCCAATCGGAGATCGCCCAGGAGACGGTCCTGATTCCCTATTCCGTGGCCCGCTACTTCACCGATAGGGAGACCGTGAACCAGATCTACTTCTCCATGCGCAGCATGAGCGAAGTGCCCGACGCAGCCAAGGAAATCGTGCGCGTCGTCGCCGCCCGGCACCGGCCCAACTCGGTTTATATTCCGCAGACCCTCACCGCCCTCATCACCACGGCCGGCGAAATCGCCAACGCCCTCACCGCGGTGCTGGTTCTGGTGGCCGCCGTCACCTTGGCCGTGGGCGGAGTGGGGATTATGAACATCATGCTGGCCAATGTGCGCTCCCGCATCCGCGAAATCGGCATCCGCAAGGCCCTTGGCGCCACCTATCGCGAAATTCAACTGCAGTTTCTCGCCGAGGCGGTGATCATCTCGCTCACGGGGGGAATACTGGGCACGGTCGTCGGCCTGATGATTCCGCTCTCCATCCGCTTCTTCACCAATTACGCCATTCCCTTTTCCTGGCTATCGGTGGTGATTGCGCTGACCGCGGCCACCGCTGTGGGCGTTGTGTTCGGCACCGTTCCCGCCACGCGCGCCGCGCAAATGGACCCTGTGGAGGCGCTCAAATATGAATGATCTCGAACCCGGCGACAAGCGCCGCAGCGATCTCAAGCCAGCCGATAGCGAACCGGAATCGCAAGGGCCGAGCCTGATCCTGCTTTACTCCCTGATCGCGCTTGCCTTAGTCGTGGCGATTGGCTTAGCCATGCTCATCGTCCTGCCGTTTTACCGCCGGGCGGAAGCTCACAAGCCTGTTTCGGAGATCGGAGTCATCCATTCTGCAAGCCGTTTAGAAGCAACAATGCAGGCCAGACTGTATCTCCAGTAAGCTATTGATTCTAAGCGATATGGAGTCCGTTCTTTCAACCCTTTCCTAGCTCGGTAAACTGGTTTCTACGGGCTCCGGTCCACGGCTCGCGGTTGGACGCGTGCCGGTTGCCAACCCCGGGCTTGTCGATTCAAGCTAATGATGGAAGATGGCCATGAAATTCGATCGCGTCGAAAAACCGTTGCGCCAGCTCCGAAAATCGCTGAAGAGCTTCCCCAAAGATCCTCCGCCCGGCGAGGTTCACAAGCTGCGCACGCGGACGCGGCGGATTGAAGCCGTGGCGGCCGCGCTCGAGCCCGCGGATGGAAAGACCACGCGCCGTCTGCTCAAATCCATCAAGCCGGTGCGCAAGGCCGCAGGGGGCGTGCGCGACATGGACGTGCTGACAGCCGACGCGCTCGACCTCCCGCACCAAGCGAATGGTGATGCTCTGTTCAGGCTGGTGGAACATCTGGGCAATCTGCGACAGGCCAATGCCGGCGCATTGCTGGACGCCGTCAAGCGGCTGCGCAAGCCGGCGCGCCGCCGCCTGAAAGAGTACGAAAAACTGGTCGAGGCGGTTTTTTCAGGCAAGAAACAGGCGCCGATTGCCGTATCGCGCACCGTGGTATCGGAGAATGGGGATGACTCGATCGCCGCAGCTCTCATGGACGAGCTCAGCCATTGGCCGCAACTCAGCGCGCGCAACGTCCATGCCTTCCGCCTCAAGGTGAAGGAACTGCGTTACCTGCTGCAGCTGTATCCCGAGTCTGACGCGGGCTTTGTGGAGTGGCTGGGCAAGGCGAAGGACCAGATCGGCGAATGGCACGACTGGGTGCAACTGAAACAGATTGCGGGCGAGGTTCTCGACCCCAAACAGGACCGCGCGCTGTTGGGTCGGATCGAAAGAACCGCCCGGCAAAAACTCGCCGCTGCGCTGGAGGCTTCTAACCTGCTGCGCAGAAAATATCTCCAAGCCGAGCGGCAGCGAAAAAAGGCCAATTAAGAGCCCGCGGCCATTGCGGTTCTCCAATTGGTGGAGGGTAGAGCCTCGAAACCTGAGTGGCGTTTTTTTGCGGGAAAACGCCACCGGGCACGCCCTTCGAAACTCCACGGGAGTTGGAGAACCGCCGTAAACCCCGGGGCGAACCCGGCGGGGCTATTTTGCCCTCGCCGTCCGCATCTCCTCAAGCGCCCCGGTCAGATCGGCGGCGAGTTTCTCCTGGGCCTCGGCGGTCAGCTTCTTGCCCTGGCTGGTGAGGTAAAAAACATCGATTGCCGTCTCGCCCTCGGTGTCGATCAGCGCCACTTTGATGTTGCTGTGATGCGCGCTCAGGGTTAGCGCGATTTGCCGCAGCAGCCCCGGCAAATCCTGCGCCACCACCTCCAGCAGCGTGGAGTGCGAAGACGACTCCGAGTCGAAGTCCAGCCGCGTGGGCACTTCCACCTTTACGTTGCCGGGGTGGTTCGAATGGCGCCGCGCTTCCAGCAACTGC
>JASHTU010000339.1 GCA_030040395.1 Acidobacteriaceae bacterium | reverse complement strand
AAAGCTGCCTTTATGACCTACGCCGTCAAGGAAATCTTTTATACCCTCCAGGGCGAGGGAGCGCAGACGGGGCGCGCGGCGGTCTTCTGCCGGTTTGCGGGGTGCAATCTATGGTCCGGGCGCGAAGCCGATCGCGCTTCCGCCATTTGCCGCTTCTGCGATACGGATTTCGCTGACGTAAACGGACCTGGCGGAGGAAAGTTCGCGTCGGCCGAGGCGCTGGCGGCGGCGATCGAGGAAAAATGGCCGCCGAACTCGGCATCCGGCAAGCGCTTTACCGTCTGCACCGGCGGCGAGCCGCTGCTGCAACTCGATGCCGGCTTCATCGACGCCCTCCACGCGCGCGGCTTCGAGATTGCGATCGAAACCAATGGAACCATTGCGGCCCCGCCGGGCCTCGACTGGATCTGCGTCAGTCCCAAGGCCGGCGCGGAGCTCAACCAGCTTACCGGCAGCGAGTTAAAGCTCGTCTATCCGCAACCAGGGGCCGAACCGGAACGATTCGCGGGCCTTCCCTTCCGCCATTTCTTCCTCCAGCCCATGGACGGGCCCGAGCGTGAAGCCAATACCCGGCTCGCGCTCCGCTACTGCCTCAACCACCCGCAATGGCGCATGAGTCTGCAGACGCACAAACTGCTCGGAATCCCATAAATAGGGGTCAGGGATCAGGGATCAGGGCGCCTGCGATCTGCCCCGGCCTCATCCTTCTTCCCGCGCTTCGGCTTCGGCCAGCCAGCCCCGGCGCAGCTTCTCCGCCGGAATGCTCGACATATAAGGCTTGATGTCCAGCACCGGCGTGCCGTCCAGCATGTCCACGCCACGCACGTGCAGCGCGGCCCCATCGCGGCGCAGCAGCTCAACCACGGTCAGCCCGATGGGGTTAGGCCGGCGCGGCGAGCGGGTGGCGAACACGCCGTGCGGCCGGCTCAGATCCGAGGGCGGCGTAGCCACCAGCGACGAACCGTCGGCGCGATCGAACACCCAGAGAATGAACAGGTGCGAAAAGCCCTCGACGTCTTTGAGCCCGGGCTCGAACTCCCGCAGCAGTTCAATCACCCCTTCGGCGTCGTGCTTGGCCCCAAGGCCCTTGGGTATGGCGGAAGTCTCTTTGTACGGGCTGTGGACGTAGCCGATGGGATGGACGGTAAACATGAGCGGCAGCCTCCCGCACTTATGGTATGCGCTCCGCCGGCCCAAGCGGATAGCGAAGCGAAGGTTGCGCGAAGGCGGAACCGAACGCGAAACGATGATCGTCCGCCCGCGAAACCATGTTCGCGCCGGCAGCGAAAGCATGATGATGAGACCAACAAGAGTTTGGTCCCGCCAAAGCTCCCCAAATCGTGATCGGGAACACTTTGCCATGGTCCCGGTGTCTAAACCATCAGGGATGTTTCATCAGTTGACTTTACGGGGAGCTGAGCGACGCCCGTTGTGAGAACTCCGGTGGGCGATTTCTTCCGCCGGAGATTGCGCATAAGCTTTCCAGGTTTCTGACCGTCGTGTTTTCGCAACCATGTGGGCGCGCCCCACCGTTGTGGCGTATTTGCTTTTGCCACAAAGGTTGAAAGGTACAAATTCATGCGGTCAAAAACTTGGGCGTGGAATCCGTCGTTCGACCGCTCCATTTGCGGATGAGGCGCCGCATGCCGATGGCAAAAGCGCCCCATTTGCGTTAAGGTGAGAGGGACACTGAATTGCAGGCGGACCTCACCATGGGCAATGTTGCCACCGCGTTGACGTTTCAAACCGAGGAATTGGCCCTCATTGATGAACTTCGGGCCGGATCGGAGGAGGCGTTTGCGTGGCTGATCGCGCGCTACCACCAGCCGATTTATTCACTGCTGGCGCGGACTGTGGCAAACCGCGCTGAAGCCGCTGACCTCACCCAGGAAGTCTTCGTCAAGATCTTCAAGGGCATGAACAGTTTTCACGGCAAGTCGTCGTTGCGCACTTGGATTTACCGGATCGCCTTGCGCGAAGCCTCCAACCAGCGCCGCTGGTGGGCGCGGCACAAGCAGCAGGAGATTCCCATGGAGCAGGAGATAGCCGGCGGCGATTCGGCATCGCCGGTGCTCCTCCAGGATATGTTGGTGGACCCCCGCGAAACCCCCTTTGAAATGGCGGTGCACGCGGAAAACCGGGAGCGCGTGGAGCGGGCCTTAAGCCATGTGCCCGAACCATTCCGCACCACGCTCGTTTTGCGCGACATTGAAGGATTTGTTTACGAGGAAGTGGCGGAGATGCAGGGCGTCAATCTGGGCACCGTGAAGTCGCGTTTGGTGCGCGGGCGTGCTCTGCTCAAAACGCTGTTGGCGCCCCAGGCTATTGCACTTTCTAAGGTCCAGACGGCGTTCGAAATGCCCTTCGGAGAGGAGGCGCGATGAACGGCTGCAATGAAGTTCAAACAGTTTTTACGGAGTATTTGGATGGCCGATTGAACGGGCGGCTGATGCAGCAGATGGCTGCCCACCTGGAGGCCTGCCGTGACTGCACCCGGGAGTGGGAGTCCCTGCGCCAGACCCAAACCGCGCTTGCCCAACTGGGGCCCGTGCCCGAGCCCAAGGACCTGCTGCTGCGCATTCGCGTAGCCGTGAGCCAGGAGCGGGCGCGCAGCCGGCGCAGCCGTTGGCAAGGGCTGAGCCTGGCCTGGAAGAACACCGTGGGACCGTTCCTGCTCCAGGCCTCAGCCGGCTTTGCCAGCGCCGTGCTCCTTCTGGGCACCGTTGTCGTGCTGGTGTCCATGTTCACGCAGCCTGAAACCGTCCAAGCCACCAAGGACGAGCCTCTGGGCATGGCGACCGCGCCCCATCTCCTGTATCTGTCCAGCGGCGTCGACACCGACGAGTTGGGAGCCGCCGCCCCCGTGGTGGTCGAGGCTTACGTCAACGACGAAGGCCAGGTCTACGACTATCGCATCCTCTCCGGACCCACCGACGCGACGACCCGCTCCCAGGTCGAGAACCTTTTATTGTTCAGCGTCTTTGCCCCAGCACGCTTCTTTGGTCAGCCGGTTCGCGGCTTGGCCGTGCTTTCCTTCTCGGGAGTCTCGGTGCGCGGTTAGCACTGCAGTGGTAAATCGATTAATCCGAGGGAAGCCGAGGGCTTCAGCCGTCGGAAAATGCGCGGATGGACGGGCCTTCAGGCGCAGGCCTTTGCCTTTTTCTGGCCAGGATACAACCACCACTGCAGCACTGGCTGTTACCATTCAAGCTTGTCCGGATCGGCGAAACATAGGCAAGCCGACTCCCTCCAACCCCGAAATTGCTCAACCTTTCGCCTGCGGAAGCCACTCATCAACCCACCCGTTTCATGACTGATCGCCCGCGAAATCAACTCCATTGAATGACCGATGGTTCCAATGCACCTCGAAGTTCGACTCCGGAAGTAACCAAAAATAACTGGGAAGTAACCCAAAACGGACACGATTTGGGCTTGTATTCACATCGCGCCCCATGTTAACCCTTAAGACGACCTTCGGTTGATCGCTACCACGTGCCTGACTCCTGGTGCGGATCGGACAGGACCCTGCTCCCCCATGAAAATCGGAACTACGATTCGTGCGTATCGGCTGCAAAAAGGGCTTTCTCAGGGCGATATCGAAAAGAAAACCGGCCTGCTCCGCTGTTATCTCTCGCGCGTGGAGAACGGCCACACTGTGCCCTCTCTCGACACCCTCGCCAAAATCGCTGAGGCCCTCGATCTGCCCATTTCGCAGTTTTTTGCCGACGATGCCCTCAGCCGGCAACTCAACGCGCAAAAGCTCTCCGACGACGAACTGAAATTCCTCACCCAGATCCGCCGCTACTCCGTTAACCTCAACGACAGCGATCGCAAGCTGCTGCTGGCCATGGTGAAAAAGTTCGCCGCCACCGCCATCGGCTAAGCGCGTTACGGCCATCGCGGGCCCCTCCCGCCAATCGCCCGGATCCCTCTTCGCCAAGCGCACCCGCCGTCTGCGCCCATCCCTGCCATTCCAAAGCGTCCGGTTTGGAGCGGGTCATTAGCTTTCGCGCGTGGCGCGCAAAGGAGCGCGAACCGTCACCCCATCGCCAAACCAGAGAAGAAACCGGAGAAGGTAAATCTCGGCATGCAGGCGGCAGCAAATAAATCGAACCCGAATCTACGCGGTGGCGAACAGAGCCAGGCTTGCGGGATCGGGAACCAGGAT
>JASHTU010000338.1 GCA_030040395.1 Acidobacteriaceae bacterium | reverse complement strand
CTGATTGCGCCGCCGATTGTGCAGATGCTCATTTTCGGGTATGCGGCGACCTTTGAAATTCATCATGTGTCGACGGCGGCGCTCGATCTCGATCAGAGCCAGGAGAGCCGGGAACTGATTTCGCGCTTTACGTCGAGCCCGTACTTCGACGTGCGGGCGCAGGTGACGGATGGACGCGCGTTGCACGCTTTGATCGACCGAGGCGAGGCGACGGTGGGCCTGGAAATCGACGCCGGTTTTGCGCACAAGCTGAACGCGGGCGAGAGCGCGCCGCTGCAGGTGATTGTGGACGCCACCAATTCGAACACGGCGCTGATTGCTTCGAGCTACGTGACGCAGATTGTGCAAGGTTTTGCGCGCGAGGCGGACGAGGCGCGCATGGGGCGGATCGCGCCGCAGTTGGTGGAACAAATGCCGACGGTCGAGTTGGCAGAGCGGCCCTGGTACAACGTGAACCTGAGCAGCCGGTGGTTTTTTGTGCCGGGCGTCATCGGCAGCCTGACGCTGGTGCTGGTGATTACGCTGACGGCGTTTGCGGTGGTGCGCGAGCGGGAGATCGGGACGCTGGAGCAGATCATGGTGACGCCGATTCGCCCGGTGGAGTTTATTCTTGGCAAGACCCTGCCATTTTTCCTCATCGGGCTCTTCGACGTTTCGCTGATCGCCGCGGTGGGCACGTTCTGGTTTCAGGTTCCGTTTCGCGGGCACATTGCGGTGTTGTTTACGGGTGCGGTGCTGTTCCTGGTTTGCATGCTGGGCGTAGGGCTGCTGATTTCGACGGTTTCTTCGACGCAGCAGCAGGCGATGGTGACGGCGTTTTTTTTCATTATGCCGGCGATCACGTTTTCAGGATTCGGGTTTCCGATTGCGACCATGCCGCACTGGCTGCAGACGATGACGTACTTGAGTCCACTGCGGTATTTCCTGGTGGTGCTGCGGGGCGCGTATCTGAAGGGCGTGGGGATGGAAGTTTTGTGGCCGCAGATGGCGGCCATGGGGGGCTTGGGGCTGGGGCTGCTCGTGATTGCCATTTTGCGGTTCCACAAGGCGCTGGATTAGAGCGAGGCGCCGGACCAAGCTGTGGAAAAAAGTGCGATTCTGGGCGAAATTACGGAAAGACATCCCTCAAGGCCTGCTCATGTTTTTCTAGGCAAGCGCGACAGACTTTATCAGGCCGCGGACACAGAGCAGAGCGCAAACTTTGCTCTATGCAAGAACCGCACCTGCAACATTGCTCAGATATTGGAGCGGCTGGCATCTAAAGAAGAATCTCTGTCTGCCTTCAAACGCGGTCTGCCATTTCAGCAATCTCTCCCGTACCTGAACAGGCCGATCGAATTCATCCGTTGATTTCTCAGCCAGGAGACATGATACGGCCTCTGCCTGAGGCTCCAACTCCGCCAATGCGGAATGGCATTTCCAACTAAGATTAAGGGGAGCTCGAATAGCACACATTCGCGTATGGGATGTCTCGCCGTCAAGATACGAGACAAGGACTTCAACAGCAAGACGCCGGCGTGATCGGTTTATTCGCATGTATCTTCGCCCTCTTCTGATTCGTCCGCTGCCGCGACAATCGACGACGAGCCCTTTTTCAACACCCACGCCTGCTGGCGCCAGCTGACCAGGGGAATCGATTTCAGGCAAGGCGGTCCTGCGGTGGGCTGTGCGGAACTACCCTTTCTTCCGCACGGCGGCATCGTCGCCTGCTCCGCTGAGGAAGCCGCACTCTGCTAGGGGAACTCCACGTCCAAGGCGTAGATCTCTTCGGTGCTGATGTCGCGCAAGGCGTAGATAGAGCCGTCGGGACCGACGCCGGTCCAGATGCCGAAACCCCAGACGAGAGTGTTACCGCTCCCCATGTCCACGATGGTCTCGATCTTTCGATCAGCCAAACAAACCCGTTGTTCCGGAGCCTGCTTCGGCACTTGCGCATGGAAATAGACGCACCTCCCATCCGCGCTCCACTCGGGATACTGGGCGACCCCGGCGGCCTTGATCAGCTCCTGCCAGGCGTGGCGACTGAAGTCGTAGAGCATCAAGGGCCAGTTGTGGTGTGTCAAGCGAGGATCCTGGGGAGGAATGGCGAGCAGGTAGCGTCCGTCGGGCGACCAGCGAGGCGAGTAGAGGTCTCTTGAGTCCGGCACCTCGGTGGTCTGACGGGTGCGGAGATTCACGATGTGGAGAGAAGTCTTTCCGGTTGTGGCGTCAGCCCAGCTGGGCCCATAGGCGATTGCGCCGCCGGCGGGCGACCAGGTGGGCTCCCACGCGTCGGAATCTCCCGATGTCAGCGGCTCCGGTTGCCCGCCGTCGACGGGAACTACTTCGATCTGGTAGTGCGACCCCGGATTGCGGCCGCAGAAGACAATCTGCGTACCGTCGGGTGAGAAACGTGGAAGAGCCGCCTGCATGGGCGCGAATGTGAGCTGGCGAGGCTCCGAGCCGTCGCTGCGGGCGTGCCAGAGGATGCCTTCCGGGTAGGAAACCCAGGCGAGGTGTTGCCCGTCGCGGGTGAAGGTGAGAAACTGGCCCGAAACTCCCGGGAGAAAAGGCTGCATAGATTTCGTTTTCGGGTCGTAACGGGTGAGCTCGCCGCGCAGCATGGCGCCAATGAAAAATACTTCTTTGGCGTCTTTGCTGAGCAGGGGCCGGGTCGCGGCGATCAGACCCGGGGTGAGCTGGACCGGGGCGCGACTGACGCGATGCCACCAATCGCCCGCCTCGCGCATCGCCCAAAGCGCGGTGACGTCGTCTCCGGTGGCCTGAAAGATGTAATACTTGCCGTCGGCGGTCCAACTGCCGCAGCAGTCGCTGGGCTGACGTGTGAAACCGGGCAGCAGGCGGTGAAGATCGGCACCGTCCGCTCGCACTTCCCAAAGAGAGCTGGTGTTAAGGCCGTTGTCGGTGATGCTGAAGCGAAGAAAACGCCGGTCCGGCGAGAGCCGTATCCAAAAGGGATTGCCGGCAACGGTGACCAGCCTTCGCGGATGATTGCCATCCGCGTCGGCGGCATAGATGGATCCGTACGAGCTGTAGTAGAGGGTCGCGCCGTCGGGTGACCATGCGGCATCGAAGGCCAGCATATTGCCGAGGCGGCGCGGCTGGCCACCGGGAACGGGCAGGTTCCAAAGGCCGCGGTGGTAAACGGAAATGGGCGGGCCGGCGACCAGCAGTTCGGGACGATTGGGCGCCATATCGCGCAGGCCGTCAAACCAGGAGGGCACCGCCACCGGAACGGAATCCCCTCCTTCAATGGCAACCTGGCCCAGCGCGAGCTGCTCATTCTGATTCTCCTGAAAGTAAATCCGCGTACCGTCGGTGAGGAGCCTGAAGGTGGTATTAAAGGGCGATGCGCTGAGTGTCCGGTTATTGTCGTGAGTGAGCTGCCTGGTCCCGGTCACCTTGGGCGGCGGGAGCGTGGGGCGCAGCATGTAGGCGCCGGCCAGCACCGCAACCGCGGCGGACAGCCACACCCAAATGGGAATTCTCCTTGCGGCTCTGGCCGCCAGCAGCACAGCTGCGGCCCGAGCGCCTGCAGACATACCCGTCCATCCCGTCTCCGTGTCCCGCTTCAGGCGCTTCAGATCCGCCCGAATCTCGGCGGCGTGCTGGTAGCGCAGATCGCAATCCTTCTCCAGCGCTTTCTTGATGATGACTTCGAGACCCGCAGGCAGATTTGAATTCAGCCGCGTGGGCGCCGCCGGCGTCCGATTCAGAATGGCCTCGAAGATCAGCGCCGCGCTTTCTCCCCGGAATGGCCGCGCACCGGTCATCATCTCGTACAGCACCACGCCAAACGAGAACAAATCGCTGCGTGTATCCACTTCCTTGCCCCGCACCTGCTCCGGCGACATGTACGACACCGTCCCCATCGGCGAGCCCGGACTGGTGAGCTGCTCCGCCATCACCTTCGCCGCATCGCCGCTGGCCTTGGTATCGACAGCCTTGGCCAACCCGAAATCCAGGATTTTCGCATGGCCCCGGCCGGTCACGAAGATGTTCGCCGGCTTGATGTCGCGATGCACGATCCCCGCCGTGTGCGCCGCATCCAGGGCATCGGCGATTTCAATGGCCAGCGTCAGCGCTGCTTCCATTTCCAGCGGCGTATGCGTCATGCGCTGCCGCAGCGTCATCCCCTGCATGAACTCCATGGCGATGAACAGTCGGCCGTCCTGTTCGCCAATCTCGTAAATGGTGCAGATGTTGGGATGGTTGAGCACCGCCAGGGCGCGTGCTTCACGCCGGAAGCGCGCCACGCGTTCGGCGTCGCCGGCCAGCTCCGGACGCAGCACCTTGAGCGCCACCTCGCGGTGCAGGTCGGTGTCGATGGCGAGAAGCACCTCTCCCATGCCGCCCGACCCCAGCGGCTCGACAACCGAGTAGCGCCCCAGCCGGGTCCCCTTCGGCAAACCCTGGCTCGCCACGCCATCGGCAGAGCTGCCGTCGGGCGCGAAGGGCGGCTGCGACAGAAATCCCTGCAGCCGGTCGTTCTCCTTGAGCAGCTCCTCCACCATCTTGCGCAAGGATGGCTGTCCCCGGCACATCCGATCCAGAAAGGCCGACTGCTGCTCCGGCGGCTGATCCAGAGCTTCTCCGAAGAGCCGCTCCGCTGCCTGGTTCGGGTCTTTCATCGCGCAAATCCTGGCTGGAGTTTCGACGGGCCGTTGACGCGGTTTCACTGTACCATATCCCTCGTGATGACAGCGATGGAATCAGGCCCGGGCGACGTCACCCAGCTCCTGAAAGCTATGCACGCCGGCGAACCCGGAGCCGCCGACCGCCTGCTTCCACTCGTCTACTCCGAATTGCACCGCCTAGCTCAGGCCTACATGCGCCGCGAGCGCCCCGACCACACCCTTCAAGCTACCGCGCTCATCAACGAAGCCTACCTCCGCCTCGCCGGCGAGGACATCGACTGGAGCAGCCGCGCCCAGTTCATCGGCCTTGCCGCTCACGTTATGCGCCAGGTTCTGGTCGACTACGCTCGCATGCACCGGGCCGGCCGGCGAGCCGGCGGCCTCCATCGCGTGGAGATGAACGACGACCTCGCCATCTCCCCCGACCGCCTCGACGAAGTCGCCTCCATCGATGAGGCCCTGACCCAGCTGGCCGCTGCCAACCCACGCCAGGCCCGCGTCGTAGAACTCCGCTACTTCGGCGGCCTCTCGGTGGTCCAGATCGCCCGCATCCTCGACCTCTCTCCCCGCTCCGTCAAGCGCGACTGGTCCCTAGCCCGCATCGCACTCTTTCGCCACCTGCGTCCCGGCGCCCCCGCGCCCACCAACGACAGCGACGCTGACCCCGAAAAATAATCTCTCTCGTCTGTTGCCCCTTTTCCCTTGCCACTGCGCACTCCTCAGTGTAGGCGGTTATCAAGACCGCTACCCCAGGAGGAACCAACATGAAATGCAGCTTCCGTATCACCGCCCTCGCGACCTTGGTCGCCGCCCTTGCATTGCTGATCCCGGCGGTGCACGCCCAAACGACCCTCTACGCCCGCGTCAACGTGCCCTTCGCGTTCGATTACGGGACCAGTCACTTCGCGCCCGGCGCTTACACGCTCACCATGGACAGCGCCGACTTCCTCATCGTCTGCGGCAGCCGCGGTTG
>JASHTU010000030.1 GCA_030040395.1 Acidobacteriaceae bacterium | reverse complement strand
GCGCCAGCGGTGGCTAACCCCACGTTGGCATTGACCGTGGTTACGTCGCGGTTGTAGCAGTTGAGCAGCGGATTGGCTAACAGCAGTTGCGTGTGGGGATAAGGTTGGTCGCTAAAACCGAGCGAATTGACCAACGCGACTTCCTGCACGACCGGATCGGTGTTGGAGGCGTCGGCGAGCGTGAAATCCTCAAGCGCCGCATGGACGGTTCCGGTTCTGCCGCTGGCGTCGGAAACGCGCAGATCGAACTTCTTATGACGGTGGCTCCAATGGGGGACCAGGCCATTTTCCAGCGGCAATGGGGTGGGATCGATGATGGTGATGATGTCGCCGGGACCGAGAGTGAGATCGCCGGATTGGTCGTCGGGTTGGAACACCAATCCGCTCGCCGCGGTGTTCACCGAGAGCTTCTGCGCATTGCCCGTAAGCGCAACCGCCTGCACCGCGGCCAGATCGGGACGCAGATCCTGCAGGTCGACGATGGTTCCATACAAAGGATGGTCGAGCGGCTGTTCGGCCACGGTGAGTTGGTCGCTCTGCGCCAGCACGGCCGTGCCCTGCAAGGGGAATGTTGCGGCGATGCTCGTATCGTTGTAGTCGGCGGAAAGCGTGGTGACCTTGGCGCTGAGAGCGTACTCGGCAAGCGATTGCGTATAGGCCGCCGCAACTTTGTAAAGCTGAACAGTGTCGCCGGCGACCAGCGCAAACCAGCTTCCCACGGCAATTTTTGAGTAAGCGGCGTCAAGGTAAATGTGATTGCTGTCTTGAACGGCATAGTCATTCCAGATCCATTGCCACGGCGTGACGCAATCATTGATGAGGTTGGGCAGACTGGTCTTCGCGGTGTTGCTGGCGCTGGTGAACAGATAGGGATTGGGCGCGTTGTTGCCGAACAGAGCGGCTTTCTGGCGAAGCGCAAAGATCTTGGCGGTGGTCCAGGACGATGGGCCGGGAGCGGGATTGGTGGCGTGGCTCAGGCGTTTATCCCATGCAACGTGGGTGATATTGTTCTGGGTGTCGGCAACCACCTGATTGAGGATGACTACATCCCATTGCTCGATGGGCAAGCTGGCCGGCTGCGCCTCTTCGCGCTCGATGCCGAGGATCAGCAGCGCATCGCCGGGATTGAGCTGCGTCGCTGTGCCAGCCAGATAGAGACTCGAATGGCCCGGAGGGATCCATAAGTTGGCCGACTGCACAGCCAGCGCATTCCAGTCCGGCTTGGCGAGAATGTCGGCGGAGGTTTCAAACTTCTGCGCGGTCTGGCCCTGGGCGGGCACGCTCTGCACCTGCGTTCCCTGGGGAATGGTGATAGCGGGCGTGGAAGGGTTAGGCGGCTGGCCGCTGACGGCTTTGAGCGTGAACGCAAGATAAGTGAGCGCGGCGACGCCGGGAGCGGGTTGGTAACCGATAAGTCGCGATAACTCCACGAGTGAGCGCAACTGCGTGGCGGTGCGTAGATAACTCTCGTTGGCCAACCGCTCCTGATAAAAAGTGAGAATGTCGAGCATGACGGAGGACGCGTCGACGAGCGCGATGCTGAAGTCATCGTCATCGCGCGTTTTGAGCTGTTCCAGGGCCGGATAATCGGAGCTCGAGAGCCGCGCCAGCATCGACTGCTTGAACGTGGCCCACGTTCCCGTCCGGTAAGCGATGGCGGAAAGGCCGGGCAGATTGCTTTCGCCCTGCGGCGTTTCCACTGCAACGCCGGCGCAGCAACCGCACGTGCAACCAGATGTGCCCGAGCAACTCATCGGCAGCTCACTTTCCACCCATCATCACCAGCGTCAACTGGCCATGGTTGGGGTAACTGGGATCGTTGTCCATGCGCGCAATTTGCAACGGCCCGAGCGGGATTTCACCGGCCTGCAGATAGCTCTGGGTGGCGACGCCTTGCGGCTGGAAGACTTTCGCTCTGACCGAAGTAACTCCCGCCACCTGGCGGGCGGCAACGTAGATCGGGCTTAGGTAGACGGTTTGGCCGAAGGCGAAGCTATCCGGAGCGAAGTAACCCGGCTGGCCGTTTGGCTGCGTCCCACTGCCCAACGCCTGCAACAGCGCCTGCTTCACGTCGGCCTGGAAGTAGTCGGGATCGACGCAGATAATTAGCTCGATCTCCAACGGCACATATTGCGGCGATTCGAGCTGAATGTCCTGGCCGGCCAAACGGTAGCGGTTAACGGTTTTGGTCAGCGCTTTCGCGAGCGCGGGCGTCAGGTTGCCGGCGTTCTCAGGCTCGGCGGCGATGAAAACCGTGTACCAGCTACCCGTCCAGCGCAGCGTGGCGACGGCTTGTTTCACCTGCGGATTGCTCTCCGTCACGTTTTCGCAATCGGTCATGGTGACGGCGCGCTCCTGGGTCATAAAGGCTTGCGGCGCGCGGCGGCAAATCTGATCGTTGGTTTCGGGATCGACGCCTCCCGAGGCCGGCAGCGGATTGGTGCAGGATTGAATGCGCGGATCGCCGGCGAAGTAGATGAGGCTCTCCGCGCCCACGTTTCCTTGGGTTCCATTGCCGATGCGATAGGATGCGGTGAAGATTGTGCCGCTGTCCGGGAACTTCCCGTTGGTGTTGTCGCCAAAGCGCAGGCGGGCCGCGCCGCTGGATTCGATTTCAACCACGAAATTCGGGTCGCTCGGCCCGCTTTCGAGCAGGTCGGGCAGTGGAGTCCACGAAGTTGTGTCGCCATCGTAACTTCCGGACAGCGTGATGGACGGCGCGGCCGCGGTGGCGTCGTAATTCATCAGGTCAAACGCTGAGAGGCTCAGGCTCGGCTGCTCGGCGAAGCTATCGACGGAGATGAGCACGGAAGCCGCAGCGAAGGTTTGGGCAATGGTGGCCAGCGTGAGGCCGTCGAATTGCCCGACGACCACGGGCGCCTGAACACCCACGCCGCCGGAAGACGGGTTGTAGACGAGGAGAAGATTAAAGCTGTCGGGTGGCTCGAGATTGCCCTGCGCAAGAACTCCGAAGTTGGGCGGCCACGAAAGCGGAGTCACGGCTTGGACGGTGAGATAAGGGGCGCCGTGCGCATCGAGCAATTCGACCGTCCCTGAGTTGCTCAGCTTTGTGGGTGTGGTTGGAAAGCCATTCGGCGTGGCGCCGGGAGAAAACGACGAAGGAACTTGAATGAATTTCGAATAAGTATTGATCTGCGTCGCGGCATAATTCGCATCGCTCTTGGTCAACGACAAATTAGTGAATGACTCGAGAGTTACAGCCGCCGCCGGCCCCGCGGGCGGGATGTAGACCACATGCAGATCGAAATTGCCGGCGTGGGCGCTGTTCGCGTTTGCCGCGACGCCGAAATACTGTGGCCACGCCCATGGTTCGTCGGCCGCCACGGTGAGACTGGTATTTCCGTTTGCATCCACGAGCGAAACATAGCCGGCGGTGACAAGAGGCACGATGCCCGGCGTCACGGGCGCCGCGGCGATGGCCAGAGGAACCGCCTGGGTGATGGGATTGTCGGGAACCAGCGGCCAATAGCGAACCGGAAGCGCCGTTGGAGCGGACGGTTTACAGCGATTCCCGGCCGCATTGGGCGGCGCATACAGCTGAGGCTGGGGAACGGTTCCCAAAGCGATGCCGGTAAACGATAGCCCTTGATCGGCAAGCACCACATTGCCCAGCACCACGCTCACGTTCGTGAGCGATTGCAGCTGGCCGCTGGAATTGATGAAAGTGGAAGAGACGCAAACCGGAAACGGCAGAGCGTCGTCCGCGGACCATTGCACCTCGGTCACCGGCGTGGGCTGCTGCGAAACGGAGATGATGGGATTGCCGGCGCTGTCAAAAAGCGGGTCCACGAGCAACTGGCCCTGGCTGTTTTGCGTGGTTACTTGCGTGAGCCGCACCGCGCAGCGGTGGCGCAAGTCGGCGTCGGCGGCGTAGCCGGTTTGCGGGCCCAGCACTTCCTGGAAGATGAGCACGTCACCGGGCTGAAGATTGGAAAATGTGCCCAGCAGCGTGGCTTCTGTGGCGCCCTGCGGCAGGCAGCAGTTGGCGTCGCCCCATGTATAGAAGTACATGAGGTTCTGTTCCGGATACAGCACCGCGTCCTGCATAGGTTCGAAGACGATGACGCCCGCCGTGAGCGCGGCCTCCTCGTTGCCCGCGCCTACGGCGAGACTTGAGGGCATGCCTGGCGCGAACGTGTAAAAGCGCGTGATGGTGTGATCCATGAAGACCTGCATCGAAACCTGGACCTGCACCCAGGCGCGCGCGTTGCAGCCATCGTGAACGAAGTAATCCACCAGGCGCGCGTGGCGGCGCAGAGAAACGCGGCTGCGCGCGGTTTCAATGTAGGCTTCCGTGGCTACTGCATCCTGCTGATAGCTGAGGTAGTCGCCCACGTAGGCGATGACCTCGGCCAGGGCGACGCCGATATCGGCTTCGGCCGATCCGCCCCAGTTGGGCACAAGTTGATTGAGGCGATCGAGCAGAATGGTGCGGAAAGAGCCGTAGTCCTTGGCCAGATAATTAATGGGCGGCGGAGTTTGCGGTTGGGGCGGGCAGTTGGGCGGCTGCGGCGCGCAATCGAAGTCGGGGCCGCACTCCACCTTGAAGCTGAATTCAACTTCAGCCAGTTGCGGATCGAACCCGGCCAAGGCTTCGGTGACCTGGAACGGATCTTCGGCAGCGGCGCCGGCGTCGTTCACCGGCCGCAGCACGTAAGGTGAAAAATCGCCCGCCGCGCTGGTGCGTACAATCAGAACATTTTTCTTGTCGGGCAAGCCGGCAAAGTAACCCAGCTCCCATGAGCTTGTCACCGGAGGCGCGGGCGGGTCGGTTGCGGGCGCAACCCAAACGGCGGTAATTCCAGTAATGCTTTCGCCGCCGGTAATCAGGATGTTGTTTGGCGTGAGGTTATTGGGAACTGAGTTGAGGCAATGCACGAGCAGCGTTTGCTGGCGTGGGCTGTTGTGGCCGATGGCCTCGCGATCGATCACCTCCAGATAGTTGATGCCGTTGATAGTGGGATTGCCCAATACCGCGGCTTTGCGATTTTCATTGCAGCAGTTAAAGATCATTGCGGACCTCCGTACACGTAGGTCTGCACCTGGGTAACGTCGCTGTTCAAGGGAGTGTAAGTGACGGTCACGGTGAGCGTGGCTTCATTCACGGCCGCCACCACCGACTGCACCTTGATGTAGTTGCTCAACCACTTTTGCAGCGCGGCCTGCACGCTGAACTGCGTGGCGGCGGCGATTTCAATGCTGTTGGGGGCGAAGGGAAGCTGGAGCAGTCCGCTGCCGAAATCGGGCAGGTTCACGCGCTCGCCAGGCGAGGTGAACAGCACCTGCTCTATCAACTGCAGCACGTAATTCTGCTGCGGGTCCGCGGTTCGTCCGCGCCCGTCGAATTGAAAGGGAAAGTTGACGTTGACGGTGCTCATTTCCGATTCCTCATCGCCCTCCGCGCTTGACTCATGTGGCCAACACCAGAGTTTGCGCCTGGACCGGAACCATGGGCGTGCCGGTGGGCGCGCAGACCGAGACGCCGGTCATGATCGCCACCGGCTGGCCCTGGGATAAGACAAACTGCGAGCCCATGACCCACTGGCCAGTGACGCACGGGCCGTTGCCGCCGGGAGGAACAAAAGCGCAACCCGCGATGGCGTAGGGAGCGGCGATGGTGGCGATGGGCATGCCGGAGACAAACACCACCGGACTGGGAACGGTAGGAATAGCCTGGCCTCCGTGCGCGCAAAGTACGGTGGCGCCCATGTGCAGGATCGGTCCTGGCATCTTCGCTTCTCCTTCAAGACTCCATTTCAAGGCCCAACAACCGTGAGGGCGCTTACGTTCACGGCCACCGTGGGGCCGATCAGCGTGATGGTCGCGCCCTGTCCGTTGCTGAGGTAAATGCCGGTTTCGTTGACCACGATCATGGCTCCGCTGGCTCCCTTGAGCACGATGCCGCCGGTCGCCGGGGTGGGCGCGGAGTCGCTGATGAGGATCATGTTTTGTCCCGGTGTTTGCAGAACGATGTTTTGCCCGGGCGGAATGGGCGGCGGCGCGGTGGCGAAGACGGGCACATCGCCCACCGTGCCCCAGAAACCGCCGGTCCAGATGGGATAATCAGGATCTCCCTGCTCGAACTCCACCCAAACCTGTGAGCCGATGGGCGGCACCACAAAGCATCCCGACTGAATACCCGCGGAGGGCACGCAAGGCATGGCCCAGCTCGACGGCGTTTCGCCCAGCACGTCAGGACACTGCACCAGCACCCGCCCGATTTGCAGGGGATCGATGTTCTCGATCACCAGGCCGCGGTACTTGCCGTAGAAGCGCCGCGCGTTTCCGCCGGGTGTGGATTCTTGCGGGCTCATGGGGTCACCGTGGGCACGGTCGAAACCAGACCGTTGCGGGTCAATGTGAAGTTCTGTTTGTATTCGCCGCGCTTAATTTTGTGCGTGACGCTCTTGACGTAATAAAGGCCATCAAAGGCCGGGCCGGCCCCGCGCACCCCCACCAGTCCGCGTGCGCTCAAGATTCCGCCGTAGCGCGTTACATCCAATGCGCCCTCGCAGGTGACGGCCTCGGCATATTCGGCGGCCGCCGCCAGGCCCACCATGATGGCCTGCGGAATCGGCATCTTGGCGAGATCGTCGCGGAAAGGTTTGAGATCGGGTGGAATCAGGTTGGTGGGCAACGGAGGAATGAGGCCGAGCGGAGGATTGAGCGGCGTGATGGGCGGCATGGGAATGGGAATGCTGACGCCCGTTTCCTGATTGTAGATGTAGACCAGCGGAATCCGGTTCTTCTCCTGATCGAAGGTGAAGTGCATGCTTTCCACGTTGGTGTAGGCGTCCATGTCGATGCTGAGAGCCGGTTGCGGGACGCCCACTTTGATTTGCGGACCCCAGTAGGCCTTGTTCACTCCGGGCACGGGGCCGGGCGCGATGTAAAAGACGTATCCCACCTGCGCGGCGAGGTAGCGGATGTAAGCCAGATCCGTTCCCTGCTGGCTGGGAATTTGCTCGATGGGAAGCGATATGTCGATCATCACGCTGGGAATCACCAGCGGAATGACGCCGAAAAGAGCGTACTTGGCCAGGATTAAGGCGACGCGCGCCTCGGGCGGGCAGGCGGGAAACGGAAAGCCGCTCCAATCGGACTGATCCATGAGCGCGGTCAGATCTTTGCCGGTAATGGTCAGCGTCGAGTTGGAGCCTTTATCGCCAGGCGAAATCTGATTGTTGGTGATGACCCCGTCGATAAGGACATTGGCCTGGCCATTCACCGTGGCGATGAGGATGACGCGCATGAACAGCAAGGGCAGACCGCCGGTGAGCAAAAAGAGAATTTGCAGGGGCGACTGTTTGTCGATGCTGAAGATGAGCTGAAAGCCGCTCTGGCCCACGTCGTCGACTTTCACCTCGACCTCGGCGAGGGAATCCATCACTGCGCGCGGCGGCGTCACCGGAATGACCGGTCCGATCATCAGCGTGAGCTGCACACTGCTAAGCAACACTGGGAACTCCCGGCACGCCTTGCGGCATGGTGATAGCCAGGACCGATCCCGGCGTAGCGATCAACGAGTTGGGGCGAATGGCTCCATTGGCGTCACAAAGCAGCCAGAACATGAGCGGATCGCCCAGGTATTTGGCCGCGATCAGGTCAAGCCGGTCGCCGCGCACCACGGTGTGCTGCGCGACGGTGGCGTAGTTGGGCGCGCCCGGCTGAGGCACGAAACGCCGCGCCAGATAGGCGATGACCTGGCCGTTCGGGGCCGTGTATTGGAGCGTGGCGGACTGGTAATAGCGGCTGTCCGTGGGAAAGCTCACCGACGGCACCACGCCTAATTGCATGAGCGTCTGCAGGGGATAGTTCATGGCAGGCCTCCGAGGCCGAGAACGGTGAGCGCCACTGATGTGGCTTGCGACGCGAGCTGCTCCTTGTTGCTGAGATAAGCCATGAAGAGCCGCCCGCCGGGATGCTCGAAGCCCAGATCGTCAATCGAGAGCACGCGCAGGCCGAGGCTCACCTTGGCGCGGATGGGATTGAGCGAGGTGTCGAAGAACTCTTCGGTAATGGAGAAATCGGTGAGGCGCACGGGCGCCACGCGGCTCTTGCTCCATACAAACAGCGTGAGCGGTTGTTCCAGGGGAATGATCTCCAGCGTGCCGGCGTTGGCCATAGCGTCATCCGCGAGGAGGGTTTCCACCGTGGGGTTGATGAGCATTTCTAGCTGCGCCAGTTGCGGCTGCAATCCGTATTGCACGGCGAGTGGGTACTGATTGGGGAATTCGAGCTGATCGGTGGCGTCCAGCTCGGCCTCCAGCTTGATGGTTTCCACCGCCGGCCCGCGCAGCCGCAGCGCGTCCACACGCACACCGTCCTGACCACCGGGCATGGCCTGAATCTGGAGCGTGCGAGTGAGCGTATCCGGGTTGTACTGGAACGCGATCACGCTCTCGACCGCGGAGGTGTCCACATCCATGGTGACGATGCCGCCTTTGACCAGCCGCGGCGCAATGGGTGAAGTGCTCATGAATTCTCCTCTTCTGCTGACGGGGTCTAGCTGCCGCAACGGGTGCGCAGGGGGGCATGGTCTCCGGGCGCGCCGCAGGCCTGAACACCGGCGTGGCGCAAAGCGGCGGCGACGATCGACGCCACAGCTGCGGGGGTTCATGAAGAACCCCCTTCAGGCGCGTCAGCATCGGCGCATGGCTTTTCCCCTACGGCCTGATTGTTACAGTCGATGCAGGTTCTTTTCGGCGCCGTGAGGTTGAGAAGGCCGGATTTATGAAGGTCATCGCAGATGGAGAAGCAAGTTCCTTCCTTTAAGGAAGATGCGCGGCCGATCGTCTGATTCGAGAGATCCTGAGTGAGGCTGTCATGGGGCGTGCCTCCGGTGCGGCTCTCCCATTCCCGCGAGACTTCGCGCCCGAGGCCCAGAGTAAACGTCTGGGGACCGCCGCACTGACGAGTTCCCTCACAGGCGATCCAGCAGTGCCCGAAGGCATCCCACTCGCGGCTATACAGATTCTTGCTCGTGCTCCTTGCGCAGGCGGCGGCTATCCAGCGGTCGAAGGTGATCGACCTCATGGAGGGGAACAGGCTCTCAAGGCAACTCTTCGCGTTCTTCCATCGGGACGGCCTGAACACGTTACCGACGTCCTTCAGAAGATATTTCGCCTTACCAAGAACTCCTGATGGCCCTGTGCTTTCGGTGACCTGTCGCTGGATGACTGAAGATCGGCCTGCGTGCGATTGCTGGATGGTGTGGGACAGCTCATGCGCAAGAAGTCTGGCCCCTGCCGCAGTGCCGGGCGAATAGCGCCCGGCGGCAAACGCGATGCGGTCGCCCACCGTGTACGCCAAGGCGTTCACCGCGCGCGCCGATTCGGCGGCCTGAGCGTCGTTGTGAATCCGAATCCGGCTCAAGTCGTAACCGAATCGGGGCTCGAAGTAGTCGCGCGTGGCTTTGTCGAGCGGCCGGCCGGGAGAATCCAGCACGTGATCGACTACCTCCGGCGCGAG
>JASHTU010000337.1 GCA_030040395.1 Acidobacteriaceae bacterium | reverse complement strand
CACCGTGCGTTCTGTCGCGCCGGCGCGCGGCGATCCACTGCCGCCATTTCACGTCGGCATAGAACGCAGCGGCGACGATGGCGATGGCGAAAATGGCGAGGAGAAACTTCATTCGGCGAGGAGAGAGCGGCGATCGAAAATCGGCGCGCCTTTACTGGCCGCGGTCCAGCCATGCGTAAGAGAGGACTTCTCTGCTTTGTGTGTCGAAGTTGCAGAATAACTCGACGGGATGAAAGTCGCCGAATCCATTCGAAATCCTGGCTTTGCCGGAGATCATCGTGAGCACGCCGGGGGCAGTGAGGACGTTGCTGAAGCTGTCGAACAAGTCGCTGGGGGTGTCGTTGTCGTCCCAAGCGAACCGGTGCTGGGTAACCGAGCGAAGATAATCGTCGGCGCCGGCGGCGCAGAGGTCGGCGGCCAGTAGTCCGTACTTGCGGTCAAGCAGTTGCACGTTGTGGAGGGTGGCGGCGCTATCGGCGGCGAGGGGTTTATGAGCGTCATAGCCCGCGTAACCAAACCTTTTGCTATGGACCAGAACCAAAAGCAAAAACATAAAAACGGCAAAGCCTATGATTCCGGAGGCGACGGCGGAGGGGCGCGGCTCCGCCAGTTGAACGCCGGTCAACTCCCAGGCGCGGGCAAATTCCTCCGGGGTGTAATCGGCGCTGGCATAGGCGCCGGGAATTGTAGGCCAACGGA
Organism: Acidobacteriaceae bacterium; assembly: GCA_030040395.1. Lineage (GTDB taxonomy): Bacteria > Acidobacteriota > Terriglobia > Terriglobales > Acidobacteriaceae > Telmatobacter. Next base: position 4,857 of record JASHTU010000337.1, on the reverse strand, counting down.
CGGAGAGGAGGTTGCGCGGGGGGTCGTTTGCGTAAATCTCTCCGAGGATTCCATCGGCTTTGCGCCTGGCTTGGGCGCCTTTCGAAGGGAAAGCAGCCGGGCCCATGGGAGACCCCCTTTTAAACCACACGCACGATCAACCACTCGTGTGCCGACCCATTTATAGCACATCTTTGACCAACCGGCTTCGGCGATCGATGGACCAATTCGATAGCGTCGGCCTCTTCAAATCTGGCGCCTTGTCGCGTCTGAGAGTTGGATGGGACCCACTCCCTGACGCGATTTGCAAGTGCTTGAAAATAAATGGTGCAGGGGTTGGAAAGGCCGGGGGAAATGGCGCAAATTTCCGGTTGGAGATGGACCGTGGTTTGGGAGAACCCATCCTTGCCGCAGAGAACGCGGCAAGGATGGGGCGCCTAGGGCTAGAACGTGTACCTGGCAGCTAGCTGCAGTTCCCGCGCATTTCCATTTGTGCCTGTGATCTTGCCGGCGTTCGACGCTTCGAAAGCATCATTTGGCAGGCCGAAATTGACGTGGTTGAGGGCATTGAACGCGTCAAAACGGATTTGGAACTGCTGGTGTTCGTTGAAGGGCATGACGAAGTTTTTGTCGAGGGACATATCGAAGTCTTGGTAGCCCGGTCCGTAAAGCATATTGCGGTTGGTGTCGCCGATGAAACCCGGGGCCGGCTCCTGCCAGGCCGCGGGATTCACCCATTGGCCGCTTTTTCCGGCTGTTGGGCTGGGCATGATAAAGGGTTGGCCCGGAACGTAATTCGGCCGGGTGGGATAGGTGCCGCCCTCAATGGTATTGGTTTGGGCGTCGTCGTCGTTGTAGGTCATGTTAAAGGGCACGCCGGTCTGGAGGGTGCCGAGGGTGGAGAATTCCCAGCCGCCGATCACAGCATTCAAGGCCTTCGAGGAGGGATTCCACATCCTGCCGGCGCCGACGGGCAGGTCGTAAATGAGCGAGGCCACCACGCGATGGCGAGTATCGAAGTCCGAAGGGCCGTACTCGCAGATGATGCAGAGGTCGCTTTGCGGGAAGAGCCTCGACGATTGGGTGCGGATGCCGCTGGTGTCGTCGAGCGATTTCGAGTAAGTGTAGGAGCTGATGAGGTTGAAGCCGTTGCTGAAGCGCTTATTCACCTGGAAACTGAAGGCGTTGTAGCGGGCCAGGCCGATGTCGTGCACCAACTGAATCACTTCATAGTTCGGGTAGGGCGAACGATCCAGGATGCTTTTCGGCCCGCCGCAATCGACGATCGACACCTGATCGCAGGTCCCCCTGCTCGCCGTGGTCCCCGGGGTCGTCGAGGTTACCCCTGCCGGATAGTACCCGGCGGGGCCGAGCTCTCCGTAGGGAATCGAATAATCGGGATTGCGGAACCCCGCGAGGTGGTGGCTGAGGGAGCCCATATAGCCGGCTTCGAACTGCCAGTTTGTGCCCAACTGCTTCTGAATATCAAGCAGATATTGCTCGGTGTTTTCGGTCCGGTTGGCGTACTGATTCGAGTACGAGTAAGGGTACGGGACGACGGCGCCCTGGCCGGTGGCGATGGCGTTTTCCCAGTCGATGGTGGCTACGCCCGCGGACCCGGCGCCGGAGAGCAGCGTGACACGCCCGGCCAGGTTGCGGGCCACATCGAAGCGGGAGTTGGCGGTGTCATGGTCGAAAAAGATGCCGTAGCCGGCGCGAATGACCACGGTGCTGCTCGGCGCATAGGAAAGGCCGATGCGAGGCGCCCAATTGGTGTAGTCGGTGGCCACCAGCGAACTGGGGTAGTCGCCGTTGGCGCACTCCGGCCCGGGAATCACAGGGGCATTGGGATTGCTGGGGTCATTGCCTGCGCCCTCCGTCCAGGTGATGTTAATCCCCTGATAGGCATTCGCGCATTCGCCCTCGCGCATAAAGATGGGCCAAACGTTTTCAGGCTCCGGCCCGGAAACGGCGGGATCGATGGGCGAGTTGTTGGTTTGCAGATCGACGATGAACTCCTGGCCCAGGGTGCTGTACCAGGGCGGGGTGAGCTCATAGCGCACGCCGGGGGTCACGGTGAGCCTGGGGGTGAGCTTGATGTTGTCATCGATGTAGGCGGCCTCGACGTTGCGCACGTAATTGGCCTGCGCGACGGAGACCGCATAGACGTCTTGTTGAATTTCGCCGAGCAGGAAGTCGGCGAAGGCGGAGCCGGTTCCTGAAACCGTGGACCCAGGCGTAAGGACCTGCGCGGTGGCGTTGGGCAGGAAGGTGAAGTTGCCGCGCGATTCCTGGTTGCCATACTCATTGAAGATTTGCCGCTCGTATTCGAAACCGAGGTCGACGGAGTGCTTGCCGTGCACCCAGGTGATGTTGTCGCTGATCGAGGTATTGGGGTCGGCGGTGTCATAGGGGCCGTCGGAGCTGTCGCCAAGCCCGCTGAAGATATCGTCGGTAAAGCCAACCGCGGGGATGCCCCAGGTGGCGGGAGCTCCGGGGGAAAGGCCGGGAATCCCGAGCTTGGCCACCTGGTCGTCCGTGCCTTGCGAATAGAGGCCGAGAGCATTGTAAAACTTGGTATAGCCGAAGGTGGCCACGTTGACGACCGTGGGCGAGATGGTCCAGGTGTGGGAGCCCATGTACTGGTAGTAGTTGGTGATGATCTTGCTTCCGGCTGTTCCACCCGCCGTGGTGAAGCCGGCCGACGGGTTGACTTCGCTGCCATTGCTGAAGCGGAAAGCAAACTGCGACTTGGCCGACTGGTAGAAATCGCCGCGCACGTTAAAGCCGTCGTGATCGTCCCTGCCTTGGGTGAGGTAGGTGTAATTGTTTGAGGTACTGCTGTTCTGGGCCGGTTCGTCGAACAACTGGATGAACTTGAGGGAGATGGGATCGATGCGGCTCGCGGGAATGATATTGCCCGGGAACTGTGTCCGGCCCGTGCCATCGGCGTTGCCGGTGGCGGGATCATAGATGGGGATGACGGATGTGCCACTTCCGGTGTAACCGCTCATATCGCCGCCCAACTCGGCCGCCGACGGCTGGGTTCTCGCGGATTCCGTGAAATTGACCTGGGAATACCATTCGTCGTTGACCATGAAAAAGAAGCGGTTCTTGCCATTGAAGACGTGAGGAATCGAGAGCGGCCCGCCGAGTACGAATCCGTAGTCGTTGTATTTATAGGGGAGCACGGTGGGGAGAGGAGTGGGGTAGTTGTAGTCATACCCGAGCGCGTCGGCGTAGTTATTGCGGACGAAGTCGAACAGCGTGCCGTGATAGTTGTTGGTGCCGCTCTTGGAGACCACGTTGACCTGGGTGGCGTTGTAGCCGTATTGGGCGGGATAGACGCCGGTTTGCACCTTAAATTCCTGAATGGCGTCGATGCTGGGCTGCACAATGTAGGTATTGAAGTCCGGGTCGGAATTGTTGATGCCGTCGAGGGTGTAGTGGTCGAACATGATGCGCGAGCCACCCACCGAGATCGACTCCTCCGCACGGGCGCCACCCAACCGCGAGACGCCCTGGCCCTGCTCCGGTGAAACGACATTGGTGTTCGCCGAAACTGCGACCAGGTTCAGGATGTTCCGGTTGTCCACCGGCATTTGGGTGACGGTCTCCTGAGGAACCACGGTGCCGAGCGCGGTGTTTTGCGTCTGGAGGAGGGTGCCCGCGGAGGTGACGGTGACGGTTTGCGTGGCCGCGCCGACCTGGAGCGCGAAGTTCTGGGTCAACGATTGCCCAACCTGCAGCTCCACGTGTTGGCTCACGGCGGCGTTGAAGCCGGAATGCGTGGCTTGAATGCTATAGACGCCGGGCGGGACGTCAGGGAAGGTGTAGTCGCCGGAGCTGGTGGTGACGGTGGAGCGCTCCGTGCCCGTGCCCTCGTCGGTGAGCAGGACGGCTGCCCCTGGGATCACCGCGCCGGTTGGGTCGGCGACGTGGCCGGCGATGGCGCCGGTGGCCTGCGCGAAGAGGCTGGGGGCCGAGAAAAGAACGAGGAGAAGCGCGAAAATGCAACAGGCAAGAGGCGCGCAGCATCGTGCGAGGGGCGCGAGGGTGCTTGAAGCGGCATGGGGATGGGTTGGAGTTTGCAACCGCAGTTGCAATGAACAAAGGCTTTGGTGGTAGTTCGACATGGTGACCTCCGCTGCCAGGGGCAGCCTTTTCGAATCGATATCGACCGACGGCCTTGCTTTTAAGCAGAGGAACGCGGGTCGCGTGGTTTCGCCGACAACGTCATTTCGGGGGAACCATGCGGATTTGGGGTGCGCCACCGTGATTGCGCCCGGGGCAGGTGGCGTTCTCAAGGGTTTTTCCCCAACCGCTTTATCCGTACCTTGATTTTTTTCAGAATTCTCTAAAACCAGAGCTTGCAATGCGGGCAACTGCCCATAAATTTCCCAGCAACCCGCGATAGTCGTGTTTCAATAATCAAAATTCCACAACGGGACCGAACTTTAAAAGGTGGAGATATGCAATGTCAAGGGGGTAGTTCCTTTGTACCAACATACGTGGTAAAACGGTTTCCTGGGGTCACCGACAAGAAGCTCCTGAATTCGCCCCCCAAAGGGCCTGGCGCGGGGCCATGCACAATCGCTGGAACACGGCTGACCGGCAATGAGGAGTCGCTAATTTGATGGAATATAGCGGGTTTGCCGGGGAGGACGGGGCGCTACCGGTTGCAAGGGCGGGGCGAGGAGGCGGGGATGCATTTGCCGTTACTGAGGCTGGTCCTCCCCTGGGCGGATCAACGGTTGGGTCAGCGGCTGGGGCGAGCGGTGGTCCACAATGTGGTAACCGGCCGGAACTTGGAAGGTCTGCGGATCGGGGGCGCTGAGAGAAATGTCGGTGAGCCAGAGGGTTTGGTCGCCGTCGCGG
>JASHTU010000336.1 GCA_030040395.1 Acidobacteriaceae bacterium | reverse complement strand
TCAATGCCGGCGCGTTCGCCGGCGGTGGGCACGGGCATTACCTGGGTTGTGCCCAGCACCTGGCGAAATCCCTGATATTCCGCAAAGTAGAAGCTGCGTTTGCGCCCATCGTAGACGTGGGGAAGGTAGATGGGGCCGCCATTGGTGAGGCCAAATTCGTTGCGCCGGAAGGGCGGAATGCGGCCCGGATAGGCGGGCGTGGCGTAGTCGAAGAAATTGCGCGCATCGAAGGCGGAGTTGCGAACGAATTCGAAAAACGATCCGTGAAACCCGCTGGCGCCGGAACGAGTGACGATGTTGGTAAAACCTGCGGCGCCGCGGCCGATTTCCGCCGGCATCCAACCGGAACTCGATTGGATTTCCTCGACGGCGTCTACATTGAAATTGGTAAACGTAGCCCCGCCCATCTCGGGATCGCTGATGTCGGCGCCGTCCATAGCGAAGGTGGCCTCGACGCCACGCTGGCCGTTGATGGCGAATTGGGCGGTGAAGTTGGTGGCGCCGTTGGCGTCTGTCATGGCGCCGGCGGCCAGCAGCAGGAGGGAACTGAAATCGCGCTTGTTCAAGGGAAGCGAGTTGACGGCCTGGCTGGAAAGCTGCTCGCCGCCATCGCCGGCGCCGGCGCTCAGCACGCTGAGGCTGAGTTCGCCGCGGCCGGAGAGAGTCAGCACTGCCGCCGTTGCGCTTGGGGCCAGTTCAATGGGCTGGGCGTACTCGGCCTTGGCGCCGCCGGCTTCCACAGCGAGCCGATATTGCCCGGCGGGCAGCGGCGGGAACCGGAAACTTCCATCCTTGGCTGTAACGGCGTGGCTTGAGATGTGGCTCGCAGTCAGGAGAATCCTGGCGCCCGCGATGGGGGCCCCGAGAGCGTCGCGCAGCACTCCGTGCCAATCGACCTGGCCCGCCGACTGCGCGTGCGCCCCGATAGCCGGCCCAATGACGATGGCCAACATCAGGGTCGTGATCAAGGCCCGCATCGAGATCCGCGTTGAGGTCCGCACCAGGTTACGCATGGAGGCCGGCTGAAAAAAGGGGGTGAAGCCTCGACAACCGGAAGCGAGCCCGATTCTGAACGCGTAGCGCATACACATTACCATCTAAGCAGATTCCCGGCCGCTGGCCGCCAATTTGGCTTCGATGGCCACATGGTTTGCCCTTAACGTTCGCTCGTCTACGATGCTCAGTCGCGTTACGGAATTCTCCGCAGCCCCTATTTTCCAAAGTCTGTTTTGGTCGAGCGCCGCAGAGGAATGAAGACGCGCGACTGAATTTGAAAGCGATTGCCGCGGGCGCGGTTCGTTCGACGAACGCGACACTTCAACATCCCAGTGCTTTATAGCGGGCCGGGGCAGCTTGCAACCGTGACCGCAATCACGAGGCGCATTGCGAAGATGGGGTGGAAACGCGCATGAAGGTGTGCATCCTTGACCGGCATGAGGGAGCGTGCAGAAGCGTGAGGCGGTGGGATGGCGCTTTGCGGACCTCTCAATCGGCGGCGAAGATGCGGCGGAAGAGATGGCCAATGCGAACGAAGATGCCGGGTTTCTTGACTTTTTTCGCCGGCGGCGGAGTCTGCGCCGGGGTCGCGGGAGCGGGCGGATTTGCGGGAAGCGGAGGAATGGCGGCGGGCTGGGGTGCATGGGCGGCGCTCGAATAGACCAGCGGCGGCGCCACCTGTGGTGGGGCGGTCATTTGGATGGGAGCCGAGGATTCCAGCGGCGTGGGGGCCAAGCCTTCGCTCTGCGCTAGCGGAAACTCGTTGCCGTGCGTTGGGGCGGGCGAGGGCGGACAGCCGCAAGGCTCAGGCTCCTGGTCGACGACCTCACGCAGGCTGCCGTGCTGGAACATGACGCGCTGGCCGGGCTGCACGCGATAAAGTCCGCTCCCGAAAACGCTGGTGACGACGACATAGGGCGCGTCGGCGCCGGAGTTATCCACGCAGGTGTCGCCGCCAGCGCCCAGTCGCACCTTGACCTCCGAGGCTCCAGGGCCGCCGATGAGGATGCGAAAATCGGGTGTAAGCAGGACGTCGGCGTTGCGCTCGTTGGCCGAGGTGTCGGCGAAGCTCATCTCGACGGCGCCATGGTCGATGGCCATCAGCAGTCCCGGCGTTTCGCCGGTGGGAACACCGGTGTCGGCGGCGAGTTTGACGGTGGTGGAAGCGCAGACGCGCAAGGTTCCGCGGCGGGGCAGAATCACGTCGGTGGTTCGCGAGCCTGCGGTCACAGTTCCGCTGGCGGCAATGAAAGCCTTGCCGGCCGTGACCTCGAGGGCTCCGGTGACTGTGGCGCCTTTGCCGGAGTCCGAAGCATCGAGGGGAACGATGGCGATGGGGACAGCCGAAGCAGACGGCGATGGCGGGGCCGTCGCGGCCTGGTCCGGGGAAGGTGACTGCGCGCAAGCGGGACGCGGTGCGAGGGGCAAGAACGACGCCGCCAGGAGCAGAAGGAGGGATCGACAGGGGCGGCTGGCAGACGCTTGCATTCCAACTACATTTCCAGAAAGTTGCGGATCATCTCGTGTCCGCGCTCGGTCAAGACGCTTTCGGGATGAAACTGGACGCCCTCGATGGGCAGGTGGCGATGGCGCAGGCCCATGATTATCCCGCTGGAGCCGTCCGCTTCCGGCGTCCGCGCCGTAACCTCGAGTTCGCTGGGCAGCGAATCTTCGGCCACGATGAGCGAGTGATAGCGGGTGCAGGTGAGCGGCGTGGGCAATCCAGCAAAAATGCCTTTCCCATCGTGCGCGACGGAGCTGGTTTTGCCGTGCATCAGCGTCCGGGCGCGAACCACCTGCCCGCCGAATGCCTCGCCGATGGCCTGGTGCCCGAGGCACACGCCAAGGATGGGCGCTTTGCCGGCCATGTGGCGAATGAGCGGCACCAGGATACCCGCTTCGCGCGGAGTGCAGGGACCGGGAGAGAGCAGAATGCGCTCGGGCTTGAGGGCCTCGACTTGCTCGGGGGTGAGCTCGTCATTGCGGCGCACCACCACCTCGGCGCCCAGCTCGCCTAGATACTGGACAAGGTTGTAGGTGAACGAGTCGTAGTTGTCGAGGACGAAGACCATCCAGATCCAGTGTAGCGCGAGCGGTTTGGACGGTTCCGTTGCAAAGCTTCATGCGCCGAGCCGCGCCGTTAAGGCTAAACCGGAAATGTTGTATCCCGCCAAGTACCGTGGCGGGTCGCCGCTCCTTCCACGCCAATCGACGAAAGCGTTATGGCGTTTAGAGCTCAGTGTTCCTATTCTTTGCATCTTTCTTTGTCGGGCTAGAAGAAATATTTCAAGACCAGCTGCATATCGCGGTTGTCGCTATTGGTTGAGGTGATCTGCCCGAACGAGCCGGAACCCCAGCTAGCTCCTGCCGAATAGTTTGCTCCCGGGGAAGCAAACTGGGGATGGTTCAAAACGTTGAAAGCCTCTGCGCGGAATTCCAGATGCTGGCCCTCGACGGGCATGGCAAAGGTCCGCGTGAACGCAAGGGTAAGAGGATTGTTTGCCACGCCTGAGAACGGGTTCCGTGGCGTGCTGCCATAGTGGCCAATGGCCTCAGTGAATGCGGCTGTATTGAACCACTCAGCGACGGTTCGATGAGAGAGATTGTACGGTTGACCAGGGACAAGGTCGGGCCGCTCGTTGGGATTGCCGTTGTTTTCGCCATCCACGGCCTGGGTGATCCAGATGGGACTCCCGCTGATGTACTGGAAGATACCGTTGAGACCCCAGCCGTTCACGAGATAACGCTCCAGGTGAGTTCCGCCCGTGAACTTGGGCGTTTGCGCGACAAAGGCGATGGTCAGATAGTTGCGCTGATCGGTAAGACCGCTGGCCCACTCCTTTGTGTCAGGGATCTGTACATCGCTGCTGGCGCTGTTGATGTCGCCGCCCTGATCATCCAGCAGGTGCGACCAGGAATAGGCCGCTGTCAGCTCCACGCCGTGCGCGAGCCGATGTTCGAAGTGGACGTTCAGGCCGTCGTACATGGACGCTCCCTCGAAGTCGATGAGGCGGATCTGACCAAAGGTGGGGTAAGGACGATCAGCCTGAACGCTGCCGCTGGCGGGTTGGGGCGGGCCCGAGTTGTCGCCATAGTCCGAGGTGTCCTGGTGCGATCCCTTCACTCCGACATACGAGACGTCAAGGACATTGGATCCGAATTGCTTCGAGATGGTCAGGTTCCAGGTCTGAAGGTAAAGGTCAGGATGCTTGTCATTGGCCGGCAGCGTGGCAACGTTGGCATTCGCCGCCGCCAGCGCCGCTGGGACCGGATTTTGGAGCGTTGCCAGGGGTGGATTGCTGGGAACCGAACCGTTCACCAGGGTGAAGCTCGGGTCGGCCGGAGGATTCAGCTGAAG
>JASHTU010000335.1 GCA_030040395.1 Acidobacteriaceae bacterium | reverse complement strand
GGGTTGAGCAGGCAGCGGATGACCGGGAATGTTTTCGAAAAGCTGCTTGACCCTGGCCAGCGTAACTGTGGGATCGACGTCGCCCACCACGATGAGGATCATATTGGAGGGTGAGTACCACTTCTCATAAAACGACTTGAGCATCGCGCCGGTAGTGGCGTCGAAGGAGCTCCGGGTGCCGAGCGGATCGTGCGCATACGGCGTGCCGGCGAACATGACCCCGTTCATCTGGTCGATGAATTTGTAGGTCGGGTTGGAAAGGTCGCGCTGCACTTCCTGCTCGATGGCCCCGCGCTCCTGGTCCCACTGCGCTTGCGAATCGTCGATGCCGCGGAGGCAGGTGGCCTGCGCTTGAAGGGCCACATCCAGGTCCGCGGAGGGAACGGTGGCGAAGTATTGCGTAATGTTCTGCTGGGTGTCGGCGTTGTTTTCGCCGCCCAAAAGCGCGTAGATTGCCGCAGTCTGATCGGCGGTCATGCCGGCGCAACCGCGAAACGCCATGTGTTCCTGCGCATGCGCCATCCCGGGAAAGCCGAGAGGGGTTTCATTGCCGCCGACGAGGAAATTCGCTTCCACTGTGACCACCGGGGCAAGCGCATTGCGGATGATGACCACCCGTATTCCGTTGGCCAGGGTTGCGCGCTCCACGCCCGCCGCCGATTGGGCTGAGCTTACGCGCCCGCAAACGGCCGTTGCCAGGGCCAGCACCAAAAATGGCAGAATCCGATGATTCGTCAAATGGAAAGTCCTCCGTTTTCGAGAATGCGCCCAAGCGAATGGAATGACTTCTGCGCGCATGTTGGGAATTATGCAGCAATCGAGCGACGCAATGCGATTATTTCAGTCCCGCGGCGGGTTCCGCCACCCAACGGAGCTCCCGGCGCATCGAATTCCGCGCATGCTCCCGCCGCCCTTTTTCAGTTCGACGTATGGGAAACGCGGTCGGTTGGTTCCGCAACCGTGAGGTTCCAGGGCAGACGGGGACAGGGGCGCAAGCGCGGTTGGGTCCACACGCCCGCGGTTGGGCAGGGGCTTACACTGGTGGGCATTGGAGAAGGGAGCTGGATGCGGGGCAAAAGGATCACGGTAATGGGGAGTTTTGTCGCCGATCTGGCGTTTCGCACGGAGAGACTGCCGGGGTGGGGCGAAACCTTCATGGGAAGCTCGTTCAAGCTGGGGCCGGGGGGCAAAGGATCGAATCAGGCGGTGGCTGCGGCCCGCGCGGGCGCACGGGTAAGCTTCATCGGAAAGGTGGGCAACGACCCTTTCGGTGATTTGGCGCGCCGGACTTATCTCGAGGAGAAGATCGATACCCGGCATTTGCTTTCCTCCGATTTACCGACCGGGGCGGCGGCGATCCTCATCGACGGACGGACGGGTGAAAACTCAATTATCGTGGTCCCCGGCGCCAGCCTCGATCTGAGGCCCGATGAAATCGACGGGATGAAAGACCTCATTGCCCAGTCCGCGATTTTCGTCACGCAGTTGGAGCTGTCTTTGCTCGCGGTGCAACATGCCTTGAAGCTGGCGCGATCGCTCGGGGTGCAGACGATACTGAACCCAGCCCCGGGATGCAAGCTGCCGGAGGCGATGTTCCAGGATTGCGACTATGTAACTCCTAACGAATCGGAGACGGAGATTCTGACCGGCATTCGGGTGCGCACCGCGGCGGATGCGGAACAGGCGGCAGACGCTCTTCTGGCTTTGGGCGTGCGCAACGCAGTCATCACCCTGGGTGCGCAAGGCGCTTTCGCCAAGAGCGGGACAGCGGGCGCACTGATTCCGGCCTACCACGCAGGACCGGTAATGGAAACCACGGGCGCCGGCGATGCATTTAATGGCGGTTTTGCCGTGGCTTTGGCTGAGGGCCGGGACCTTATCGAGGCGGCGCGGTTTGGTTGCGCGGTCGCGGGCCTGTCCGTGACCCGCGCCGGTACGGCTCCTTCCATGCCTTACCGCGCGGCAGTGGACGCGCTGATGCAGCGGGGGTGAGGCGGCGGAAGCAGCACCAGATCGGAGTCGTGGCGGAAGCTACCGGGCGGAGTTCTGCTCCGGGGCGATTGTGGGAGCGCTTATCGGCTTGGAAACGTGGCGCGCGGGGTTCGGATCGGAAGCGGGCGAAATGGTGCGGACGAAAGTGGCCGCGAGCACGTGCAGGTCTGACCTGAGAGTGGCCTTGCACATGTAGCAGGCGTCCATGCGCGCTTTGAGCGGTTTGATGTGTCGCGCATAATACCGGTCGAGTTCGCTTGCGTCGATTGCGGAGAGGACTTTTTCTTCGCGGCAAAAGGCGACCGTCGCCGGGCCGGTGAGGCCGGGGCGATAAGGCATATTGACGAGCGCGGCATAGGGGGGCAACGTGGGGCGGGGACCGACCAGACTCATATCTCCGCGCAACACGTTGCAAAGCTGCGGCAGCTCATCGAGCTTGCACTTGCGCAGCATGCGGCCAAAGCGAGTGACGCGGGGATCGCCATTTTGCGTCAAGCCGGGGCCGGCATCGCCGTCGTCTGAGGCCGCCATGGTGCGAAATTTGTACATGGGGAAGAGGCGGCCCAGGCGGCCTACGCGGCGCTGCGAGAAAAGGGCTGCGTCCTTTGAGATGAGCCGCAGGCAGAAGCCGATCAGCACCATGGGCGTCGCGGAAACCAGCAGCGCGACAAACGCAACGGCGACATCGAGTGCGCGCCGGCGGCGGGAAAGAGCCCATTTGCTGGCGGGGGGATTGGCTAAACAAGCGTCGAAGCCGCCGGCTCGACCGTGCTCGCAGGGCGGGATGGATGCCGAGAACTCGATGCCGGACGCCATGGAAGGGTGTAGATCTTGCGACAAAACAGGGCCCGCCTTTCTTGGCATCCACTGGTCCGGAACGAGACAATTGGAGTTTCCCTTACTATAGGCTCGGCGGTTGCCGCAAGTCAAAGCCGAGTGAAGCAGGCTTCGGGCAGCCATCCCCGCGGCGGCTCGGTTGCACTCCCCGCTCCGGTCTGGCAATAACCGGCTCGATCTCTCCACCATTACCCCCTACGTGCTGCATCACCCTGGAAAGCCGACGGAATGAATGGCCAAGAATCAGCATTGCCGCTCAATCCCCCGCAAAATCGCCAACCCACTGCGGTGTCATCCTGAGCGCATTGACGAAGGATCTGCGGTTGCTCTCCGGAAGCCGTTTACCGCAGCCGTCAAGATGTCGACACGTTGCCATCCATCTTGCTCTTGATGAAACAGTGCGACGGCATGGTGCCGGGTAATCATAGACATTCGGCCCACCGAACGTTGAAAATCAGGTCAATCGCTTGGGACAGGACGAATGGAGTCAATCAACGCATTTCTGAGCCACAAATACGACGCATCCATCGTCAACACGTTCTTCTTCGGCCTTTTTTCGGATCTCGCCGAGGTTCAATTTGAAGTTGACGAGGGCAAGACCTCCACCAATGTGACCCGTCTGGAACGAATGGTTCGTGACGCGGACGCATTCATTGGGATATATCCCTTCGGCCCGGCGGATGTTGCACACCCCTCGGTAGAAAGCCTGCAGGCAGGTTCGGAGTACTTTCGGCTGGAGATGGACCTGGCGGCACGAGCGCAAAAGCCTGGATTGATCTTTACCGACTCTCGATATGGAAACGTACTCGCGCCACCGGCATCGTTTTCGCATGAGACATTCAACATCAAGGAAATTCTTGCCCCCGGCGGCAAACCCAGCATCGAGAGGTTCAGGCAAGCGGCTCGCAGCTTTTTCGACCGCGTGTCCAAAGCCAAGAAGTTCCGCCTCTCAGAACACCGCTTTGAGAAAATAACTGGCCAGGTTGGGATATTGGTCCCGGCCGATGATAGTCCGGAATCCTACCGGGAGGGGGCCATCGAGTTTTTACGCGAAAGGCTGAAAGAAGTTGGCGCGGATTCCGAGGTCCTGGCTTGGCCGGCCGCACTGACGCCGCAATTGATCGCAAAAATGCGGGCCTTCGATTGGATGGTGGTCGACATCGGGTCAAGGAGCATATCCAGTGGAATTGTCGGGTATTTACATGGCGCATTCGTGCCAACCATGCGCCTCCTTGAAGCGCAGGATCCTTCGTTGATGGAGACGCCCTCGACCCTTTACGCGGGCGTGAACGTCGGCTATAGAAAGGACATCCTTCGCTGGTCGAATCTCGAAACGCTTCAAACCGAGTTCAATAAGCGCCTCACCTCGCTGAACTTTGGGACCCGAAGGCTCTCCACTCTCGAAGAGGCCGGCAGCTATTTTCTTGAAGCGACACGGAGAAAGGAAACCGTCTTCATCAGCTACGCCGGCGAAGATGAGGCGGAATCTGATCATTTGCGCGCCGAACTGCGGAACAGGTTTCAGCAGGTGTTTGACTATCGTGACGGCAAATCGATTCGCGCCGGGCGACATTGGATCTCCGAAGTTTTTGGGCAGCTCGGACGAAGCGCCGTGGGCATCCCGCTTTTGTCTTCGCACTTTGTAGCGAGCGGCAACTGTCGGCATGAACTGGCCCAGATGGTTGCGCTGGCTGACGACGCTAAGATGCTCATCGTTCCAATAAAGCTACGCCGTGGCGACGACTTCAAGCTCCCCCCTGAAATCCAAGCCCCACAATATGCGCGAAGCTGGGAATACAAAACGGCTGCTGAATTGGTGGACTGGATCGTTGCAAATCTTCCCTCCAAGGCGGCCGCCAGCGCAAATGGATGAAAGGCTCGAACGGCGAGTTCCTTCGCTTACGCTTGTTCAGACCCATCGCCCCAGTCCCGGGATGCGGATTCACCGCCCAAAGCGCCGTCCACGCCGCCCTATTATAGAAAGCAAACCGCTCCGTGGCGGCAAAACCAAGGATGCCTATGATTCGCGTTGGTTTAGTGGGTTTCGGCATGGCCGGCAGGGTCTTTCACGGCCCTCTCGTTTCCTCGGTCGCGGGCCTCGAACTTGCCGCCGTGACGGAACGCTCCTCAAACCAGGCCGCCGAGCGTTACCCCGGCATCACCACCTACCGCTCGCTCGACGAGATGCTGGCCGCCTCCTCGCTCGATCTCTTCGTCGTCGCCACGCCCTCCGGCTCGCACTTTGAGGTTGCCGGCCGCATTCTCCGCGCCGGCAAGCACGTCGTCGTCGACAAGCCCGTCGCGGTCGCCTCCGCGGAGGTCGCCGAGTTGATCGGCATCGCTGAGGAGAACCACGTCCTCCTCGCGCCCTTCCAGAACCGCCGCTGGGATTCGGATTTCCTCACCGTGCAAAGGCTGCTCCTCGAAGGGCCTCTGGGGCGGCTCGTCCACTTCGAGTCGCGCTTCGACCGCTGGCGCCCACTCGCCCCCACGAACCGCCTCTGGAAAGAAGACCCCGCCAATGGCGGTGTCCTCCTCGACCTGGGAACCCACATCGCCGACCAGGCGTTGGCCCTTTTTGGTAAGCCGGAAGCCCTCTCCGCCGACCTGCTCTGCGAGCGGGAGTGGGCTCGCGCCAACGACGGCTTCGAAATCCGCCTCCGTTACCCCGGCTTCCACGTCGTCCTCGGCGCTAACAGCCTCTCCCTGCCCGCCGGTCCGCGCTTCCATCTCCGCGGCTCCAGCGGCAATTACTGGAAATACGGCCTCGACCCGCAGGAAGCCGCTCTCAATCGCATCACCCGCATCCAGGATCCCGCCTGGGGCCACGAACCGCAGTCCGACTGGGGAACGCTCCGCGTCGATATCGGTGGAGGCACGGTCACGCGCCCCGTCGAGCCCGTCCCCGGCGATTACCGCCTCTACTACGCCGCCCTCCGCGATGCGCTGCTTGGCAAATCGTCCCTGCCGGTCGCCCCCGTCGAAGCATGGCGCACCGCCCGCCTCCTGGAGTGGGCCGTCGAAAGCTCCGAATCCCGCCGAGAAATCCTCTGCGACTGGACCAGCGAGCCGAAATCGTCAGTCCTTTGACCCTCTCGGGCGGATGAAAGGCGTCGGCACAACCGGACCGAACCCCTCGCCGAAAATTGCGATTCGCGCGTCACGGAGCCTCTTTCGCGACCATCGGAGAATTCTCCTGCGACCGCCCCGGCTCTTTCTCCACCAGCGGCGCCCAGAACCGAAACCGAGCCCCGGCGCCCGGCGCGTTCGAGGCCTCGATCCCCCCTCCATGCGCCGCCAGAATCGCGCGCGCAATGGCCAGCCCCATCCCCGAGCCCTTGCGCGCCGCCGCCCCACGCTTACCGCGGTAAAACTTCTCAAAAATCAGCGGCAGGTCGAGCGCTTCGATACCCGGCCCGTCGTCTTCCACGCAAAACTCCAGCCGGTCGCCGATGCGCCGGCTCGAAAGCGTCACCCGGCTACCCGGCGGCGTATAGCTGGCCGCGTTCTCCAGCAAGTGCCGCAACACCCGCCCCAGCAGCTCGGGATCGAACCACGCCGGTCTTTCCGGCTCCTCCACGGCAATGCTTACCCGGCGCCCCGCCAGCGCCTGCCGCGATTCTTCCACGGCCTGCTCCAGCAGCACCCGCGGAAGCTGGGGGGCCAGGTGGACGATCACCACCTCGGCGTCGATCTCCGCCATTTCCACCGCCTCGCCAATCAGCGCATCCAGCCGTGCTGACTCCTCGTCGATGATCTTCGCCATGTCCAGCCGGCCCGCTTCGTCGAGCCCTTCGGCGTGAAGCAAGGTCGTCGAAGCCGCGCGAATCGACGTCAGCGGGGTGCGCAGCTCGTGGGTCAGCGAGTCGATGAGCGCCGCGCGCAGCCGCTCGCCCTCGCGCGCCGCCTCCATGCGCGCTTGCATCTCAATTGCGATCGACCGCGCCAGTACGATCGCCGCCTGTGCGCATACCGCCGCCGAGACCTCGCGGGTCAGGGTCCCCGGCCGCCATGCCAGCGCGCCCACTGACCGCAGTCCCAACATCAGCTCCGTACCGTGGTACCCGGAATCAAGCGTCATCGCCGAACTCAAACCCGTCCCCGACCCCTGCGCCCCCAAGCCCCGCCCCATCGCCCGCATCTCCGCCTCCACGCTCGCCGGCGCCTCACCCGCCGAGACGTAGAACCGGTCCTGGTCCCGCACATACAGCACCACGCCTTGGAGCGAAAAAATGCGGCCAATCAGTGTGGGCAGGTCGCGAATCAGTCCTTCCGCTTCACCGTGCAGCATCAACTCCTGGCTGAGCGCATACAGCCGTTCCACGTCGCCCTGCCTTTGTTCGGCCTGCCGCGTCTGGCGCCGGGCGCGCTCCGCGGTCTGGCCCGCCACCACGCAACAAGCGGCGAATGCAAGCAATGCTACCCAGTCCTGCGCACCCTCCAGCCATAGGGTGTGGCGGGGCGGCAGAAAATAGTAATCGAAGCCGATGGCGCAAAGCCCCGCGCTGTACAACGAAAGCCGGAAGCCGGCCTGGGTAGCCGACCACGTCACCAGCACCAGAAACACCATTCCCGCCGTGGTCGAGTTGGCGCCTAGCGCCATCAGTGCATAGGTGACCAGAACCGGCGCCAGCGTGGCCGTCAACCAGCGCAGCACCGTGCCGGAGTCGAAGTGCGCGGCCATCTTGAGCCTCACCGGAATCATATCCGCCCGCAGCCGTGATGTAATCTTTCGAAGGAAGCGAAAGCAGAATGCCGGGCAGGATTCTGGTCATCGACGACGAACCGCAGATCACCCGCGTCCTGCGCGCCTCGCTCTCTGCGCAGGGCTACGATGTGCGCACCGCCAACGACCCCGAGGAGGGCCTCGAGGTTTTCCGCGAGTGGCCGCCCGACCTGGTCATCACGGACCTGGCCATGCCGGGCATGAGCGGCGTCGAGGTGTGCCGCGCCGTCCGTTCCCGCGGCGCCACTCCGGTCCTCGTGCTCTCCGTCCGCGAGCACGAGCGCTCCAAGGTCGAGGCCCTCGACGCCGGCGCCGACGACTACGTCACTAAACCCTTCGGCATTCAAGAGCTGCTCGCCCGCGTGCGCGCCCATCTCCGCCGCGCTCCGGAGCGCACTGCCTCCGCCATCGAGACTGGCGACTTCGTGGTGGACGCCACCGCTCACTCCATCACCGTCCAAGGCAAGCCCGTGCATCTCACCCCCAAGGAATTCGATCTCCTCCTCCATTTGGCCCGCAACGCCGGCAAGGTCATGACCCATCGCGCCCTCCTCACCGCGGTTTGGGGCGCGCAGTCGGCCCATCAGCCCGAATACCTACGCGTCTTCGTCGGCCAGTTGCGCAAAAAGCTCGAAGCCGAAACCGGCCGCCAGTACATCCAAACCGAGCCCTGGGTCGGCTACCGTTTCATCCCCGAGGGCCGCGCCGCTAACGAGGAGTGAACCGCCGCACGGCCTTACCAACCGCGTCTCGCATTCCGGCCCGCGCCCCCGCCAAAACGAGACCAAAATACTCGACATTTCCCGCCTCTTCGCCCACCCTTACGCTTTATTTAGAAATATTTGCGCATACTTGGAAATGGCGCGAACTAATTGCGCTGCGCCATCCCGGCTGCATACCGGAGTTTTGAGTCATGCAAGACTTGTTGATGCTCTTCTTCACGGTGGTTTTCTTTGTCGTGGCCTTTCTCTATGTCAAGGCCTGCCAGAAATTGAGGTAGCTCGATGCACGCCGACCCCATCGCCTGGATCGCCTTGATTCTCTCCATCCTGCTGCTTGGTTACCTCGTTCTAACCTTGTTCTTCCCGGAGAAATTCTGAGCATGTCCGCCAATGGGTGGTTGCAGTTTGCCGTCTACAGCGTGATTCTGCTGGCGACCGTTCGGCCTGTAGGCGGCTATCTTACCCGCGTGCTCGAAGGCCAACGCACTTGGCTCGACCCCGTGCTCCGCCCTTGCGAGCGGCTCATCTACAAGCTCTGCGCCGTCAATTCAACTCAGGAAATGAGCTGGCGTGAATACGCCTACGCCATGCTCGGTTTCTCGGCGGTCACCCTCCTGCTCACTTACCTCCTCGAACGCCTGCAATCGATTCTGCCTTGGAATCCGCAGCATCTCGGCGCGGTCTCGCCCGACATGGCCTGGAACACCGCCGCCAGCTTCACCACCAACACCAACTGGCAGTTCTACACCCCCGAGACCACCATGAGTTATCTCACCCAGATGGCCGGTCTCGCCACTCACAACTTCTGGTCGGGTGCGGTGGGCATCGTCGTAGCCGTGGCCCTCATCCGCGGCATCACGAGAACGAGTTCCCCCACCATCGGAAATTTCTGGGTCGACCTGACGCGCACCCTGCTCTATGTGCTGGCGCCCGCCTGTATTGTTTACACCCTGCTGCTGGTCTGGCAGGGCGCCCCGCAAAACCTCCACGCCTATGTCGCCACCCATCCACTCGAGCAGCCGGCGCAAACGCAGACCATCGCCCAAGGCCCCGTCGCCTCCCAGGAGGCCATCAAAATGCTGGGCACCAACGGCGGCGGCTTCTTCAACGCCAACAGCGCCCACCCCTATGAAGACCCCACTCCGCTCGCGAATTACTTTCAGATCCTCTCCATCTTCATCATCCCCGCTGGACTTACTTACACTCTCGGCCGCATGACCGGCTCGCCCGGCCATGGCTGGGCGGTGCTGGCCGCCATGTTCGTCCTTTTCGCGGCCGGCTTCTCCGTTGCCTACTGGGCAGAGTCGCAACCTTACAACATCATTCACGGGGCCGCGCAAGCCCCCACCGCCACCGCGCCAGGCGGCAATATGGAAGGCAAGGAGGTGCGCAACGGCATCGCCGAAAGCGCGCTCTTCGCCACCATCACCACCGACGCCAGTTGCGGCGCCGTCAACGGTGTCCACGACAGCTTTACCCCTCTCGGCGGCATGGTCCCGCTCGCCAACATCATGCTCGGCGAAGTGGTGTTCGGCGGCGTGGGCTCGGGCATGTACGGCATCTTGATCTTCGTGGTGCTCGCGGTCTTCATCGCCGGCCTCATGGTGGGCCGCACGCCCGAGTATCTGGGCAAAAAGATCGAGTCCTACGACGTCAAAATGTCCATGCTCTACGCCCTCATCTTCCCCCTTATCATCCTCACCTTTACCGCCGTCTTTGTCCTCCTGCCCAACGTCGGACTTTCCGCAATCACCAATCCCGGCCCGCACGGCTTCAGCGAAATTCTCTATGCCTTCACCTCCGGCGCGGGCAATAACGGCTCCGCTTTCGCCGGCCTCAGCTCGAACTGGTGGTACAACATCGCGATGGGCTGGGACATGCTCATCGGCCGCTTCCTGATGATGATTCCCGTGCTAGCGCTGGCCGGCAACCTGGCGCAGAAAAAAAGTGTTCCACCCTCGCCCGGCACATTTCCGGTCAATACGCTGCTGTTCACGGTGCTGCTGGTCGGCGTGGTTCTCATTCTCGGCGCGCTCACGTTTTTCCCGGCTTTGAGCCTTGGCCCCGTACTCGAACAATTGCTGCTCAAGGCCGGACATCTCTTTTAACAGCAAGCTTCTGGTTACTAGCTTTCAGCTGCTAGATGATCGTCGCCCGAGCCAACACGAAAGCTAGACGCTGGAAGTCAGAATCGAGAAGATAGGAGTTACAAGTTGGGACCCAGGGGTTAGAAATCGGGAGTCAGAAGTTACATCGCTGCATGTTCTCGGAAACGGCTTCGTATCACGGCGCGACTCCAGTCGCGCCAAATGCGAGGAATAACCGGCGGTTTTAATTCCCGCGGGATTCGACAACAATAGAACCAGTCTCATAAATATCTGAGGAGCATGTGGAGACAGGCGAGATGAACGAACCCGAGGAAATTGTCGATGTGATACTCCCAACGGGTGACCAGTCTGCGGAAGTTGTGCATCCACGCGAACAGCCGCTCCACTTTCCAGCGTCGCCGGTAGCGGCGCAGCTTGCGACCGTCTTGACTCTTGCTTCGGCGTCG
>JASHTU010000334.1 GCA_030040395.1 Acidobacteriaceae bacterium | reverse complement strand
AGGCGCTGTTCGGCTCGTCAGTGAAGACGCGTTTTTTTCCGTCGTTCTTTCCCTTCACGGAGCCCAGCGCCGATGTGCAGATCAGTTGCATTTTCTGCGGCGGCAAGGGTTGCCGCAAATGCAAGGACTCAGGCTGGATCGAGCTGCTGGGGTGCGGCATGGTGGATCCGGCGGTGTTCGCCTTTGCGGCGGAAAAGGAGCCTGCCTACGATGCCAAGAAGATTTCAGGGTTCGCTTTCGGCATGGGCGTGGAGCGCATCGCCATGATGAAGTACGGCATCAGCGAGATTGGCAGCTTATATGCGGGAGATATGCGGTTCTTTGGGCAATTTGTGTAGGGGCGGCAAGTTAGCGTGCGCTTCGCGCACATTCGCGAGTTAGCGGGTTAGCCGTTGCATGCACATTCGCAAATTTGTCAATTAGCGATAGTTGAGGAAGAAGATAAGGGTGGCAAGAACAAGACATTTTCGGGATTTGGTTGCCTGGCAGAGAGCCATGCAGTTAGCTCGCGAAGTCTACCTGCTGACAGAAGAGTTCCCGAGGTCAGAAATGTTTGGTTTGCGGGTGCAGCTAAGACGGTCGGCTGTTTCCGGCGCCAGCAATATTGCCGAAGGCCATGGACGGCTGACGGACCCGCAATTGAGAAATTCGCTTGGAATGGCGAGGGGTTCGCTATACGAGTTGCAGACTCAAATCGAATTAGCTTGCGATATGAATTTTATGACTCCGTCCTCCAGGCAGCGACTGCTTGACTTGGCCATTGATGCCGCCAAGTTGATCAATGGACTGCTGGGAGTTCTGGAGCCATGAGCGCTTGTCACAGACTTAGCGAACTTGCTAACTTGCAGATTGAGATTCGATGAAGATACTGACCAAGTGGCTCAGAGAGTACCTGCCGGGGATGGTCGCGAACGACGCGCAATTAGCCGAGGACCTGACGCTGCGCGGCATTGCGGTCGAGGGCATTTATCCGCTTGGCGAAGGCAACGGCTCGCTCTACGAGATGGACATCACCACCAACCGCGTGGACGCCATGAATCACTACGGCATTGCCCGCGAGGCGGCGGCGATTTATGGGTTGGAGCTCAAGCCGCTCAAGTTTGCGCTCCCTGCGGCACGGCCGGCGGCACGGCCTTTTTCCGTTGAGATCGAGGCCAAGGACGCTTGCGGACGCTTCACCGCGCGCGTCTTGCGCGGCGTGACCATCGGCCAATCGCGCGACTGGTTTGCGGGCGCGGAAGTGGCCACCTATTTCCGTCTGCTCGAGCAGAAGATGATTTCGAACGCCGTAGACGCCACGAACTTCGCGTGGCTGGCGATGGGCCAGCCCACGCACGCCTTCGACCTCGACAAGATTGAAGGCGGCATTGTGGTGCGACGGGCGCGGCCGGGCGAACGGCTGAAGACGCTGGATGGCATGGACCGCGTGCTCGACGCCGATGATCTCGTGGTTGCGGATCACGCCAAGGCGGTCGCGCTGGCCGGCGTGATGGGCGGTTGGGACACCATGATTACGCCGGAGACCCGGAATGTGCTCATCGAGGCGGCGTGGTTTGAACCGATGGCGGTGCGGCGCACGGCGCGGCGCCACGGCCTGCACACCGACGCCAGCCACCGCTTTGAGCGCGGCGCGGATTTCAATGCCGCGCCGGCGGCTTCCGCGCTGGTGGGCGCAATCCTGCTGGGCAGCGGGGGATGGATCGATGGCGAGCTCGTCGATGCGCGCGTTGCGGCTTTCGAAGAACGCACCGCACAGCGCGCGCCCATCGCGCTCGAGCTTAGCGAAGTGCGGCGCATCCTGGGCAGGACGATCGACGAAGACGGAATCACCGCGGCGACGGTTAAGGACATGCTGAGGGCGCTCGGGTGCGGGCTGACGGCGAGTCAGCCAACCAGCGAGTTAGCGAGTGGGCCACCCGCGATGGGGCAGGGCTTTGGACGAGACTCCTGGCTGGTTACGCTGCCCAGTTGGCGGCTGGACCTCGAGCGGGAGATCGATCTCATCGAGGAGGTTGCGCGCATCTACGGTTACAACCGTTTCGCCAACACGCTGCCGGCCTTCGGCGAAGGCGTGCAGGCGCTGCCCTGGGCGGAAAAAGAAGCGGCCGCGCGCGCTGCTCTCCGATCTGCGGGTTTTCATGAGGCGATTGCGAGCACCTTCTGCTCTGCGGCGGAGGCGGCGCTCACCGCGCCGCAGCCGGGGCTGGTGGTTCCGTTGGACAATCCGCTGAGCGAAGAAGCCGGCGTGCTGCGCCCCTCGCTGGTCCCCGGAATGCTCACCATCCTCTCCGCCAACCTGCATCGCGACGTGAGCGACGTGCGGCTCTTCGAGCTGGGCACGGTCTTCAGCGGCAGCCCGGACAAGGTGGAGGAGCGCCCGGCCATAGCTTTTGGCGCCACGGGCGTGGTGGCGGAGGAGAGCGCGCTGCGCGCGCCGCGCGACCTCGATTTCCACGACATGAAAGGCGCCGTCGAAGAGCTCGTGTCGCGGTTTGAAACGCGCGCCCTTTACTTCGACCGTTTTCCCGCCGAGGCCGGCCTGACGCCGGCGTGGCTCCATCCTTATCGCGCCGCGCGCGTCGTCGCGGAAGGCGTCAGCGTGGGGTGGTTCGGGCAACTTCATCCGCGCGAGGCCGCGGCGCGCAAAATCAAAGAACCGCTGCTGGTGGGCGAGCTGTATCTCGACCGGCTCTACAAGCTGCCGCTGCGCAGACCCGCGGCGCGGGAAATCTCCCGCTTCCAGTCCGTGCGCCGCGATTTTTCCCTGGTGCTGGAGGAGAGCATTCCTTGGGAGTCGCTCCACCGCGCTCTCGCCGGCCTGCAGATTCCGGAGCTCGTGGAGTGGCGCGTACGCGAGGTTTTTCGCGATCCTCGTCTGGGCGCGGGCGAGTACGCTTTGCTGCTGGGCGCAACCTTCCAGGCCCCCGACCGCACGCTGCGCGAAGAAGAGTTGCAGGAATTCCAGGCGCGCGTGGTCGAGGCTGTTGGCAAGGCAGGCGCTCGTCTGCGCACCTAGAGCCTGTTATTCACTTTCCCGCACGCGCGAAAGTTAATCACAGACTCCAGGCGCAATATCAACCGCGATCGGCGCTATACTCGAACCCGAACGAGGCATGCGCGCGGAAATCATTTGGGCGCGGAGGTTATTGTATGTCGCAATCCTTTTTTGAGCCCGAAGTGGCGGGCGGCGAGCAGCCGGAGACAGCTCTTGGGGAGCCGGCAGCGGAGCCGCAGGCGCTGTCGGTGAGCGCTGACGATTTTTCCGCGCTCGAAGAGCGCATTGTGCGCGCGGTTGCGGTGGTCAAGCAGGAACGCCAGGCGCGGGCCGCCGCCGACGAGCGCGCCGCCCAGGTTGAACTCGAGCTGCGCCAGCAGACCGCCCTTGCGGAGCAGTTGCAGGCGGAAGTAGGAGCGCTGAAGGCTGAGCGGGATCATGTGCGCCAGCGCGTAGAGCGGCTGCTCACCCAACTCGACGGGCTCGAAATGTGAGGCAGCCGATGGCGGAACAATCACGCGGCAAGCCCTCTGAATACGTCACCGTTGAAATCTATGACCAGCTCTATCATCTTTCCGGTCAGGATCCCGAGCACATTCGCGAGCTGGCCGCGCGGGTCGACGCCAAGATGCGCGCCGTCGCGGCCCAGGGACACACCGCCGATTCGCTGCGGGTCGCCGTATTAGCGGCCTTGAATCTGGCCGACGAGCTCTCCCAGGCGGGCGCGGCCGATCCGCGGCTGGGTCACGCCCGCGCCGCCAGCCTCCGCTGTCTGCTCGACGAAGTGCTCGAAGACGAACGAAAGTCTGCCTCGTAGCGCTCCTTTCCATTTTGGGCCGGGGGTTGGGAAAAACGGGACCATACACGCTACCACAGCGCGCCTATCGCACACAAGACTTGCAATTTCTTGCAAGGAACCATACTATCCGCAATAGAAACCGGCCTGCTAAGCAGGTGGGTGGTCAACGCTGGTTGAACCAACATTCATTGAACAGGAGCTCGACTCGACCATCGGTTCTGTGTGCCGTGTCCGCCAGTCCGGAATGCCTAATGAACCGCGGGGAGCTCCACCGTCTTAGGACGGGTTCACCAGCGCATTGCTCACGGCCCCGTGGGCCGGATTCTACCTTCTCCACCGCGCTCGCGGTGATGTGCCGACTGCTGATTCGCTGACCTGCTGACTCGCTCGCTGGCTGTATTCTGGCACCAGTGCATCCGATCCTCTTTCGCATCGGCTCTTTTCTCATACCGTCGTATGGCGCGTTGGCCGCGGTGGGCGTGCTGGTCGGCCTGTGTCTGGCGCTGCACACGGCGCGCGCGGCGCGCGTGGACCCTGGGCAGGTGTGGAACCTCTGCGTGGTTTCGCTGTTTGCCGCGTTGGTTGGCGAGCGGCTCCTGCTCGTGGTCATGAACTGGGGCGTGTTGCAGAGGCATCCTTCCTGGCTGATGGGGCTGGCCATGATTCACCATCCGCTGCTGGCCGGAGCAGGGGTGGCGGCGGGCGGAGGGTGCGCGCTGTGGTATGCGCGCCGCCGCACGCTGCCTTTGCGGCGCACCGCCGACGCGCTGGCCGCGCCGCTGGCTCTGGGACTCGCGTTTGAACAACTCGGGGCCTTGCTGGCCGGTTCAGGGTACGGAACCGAGGCCAGTCGCGCCGTGCACTGGGCTATCACCTACACCAACCCGCTGGCCGCGCGCTGGAGCGGCGCGCCGCTGGGCGTTCCTCTGCACCCCGTGCAGGCTTATGCGGGGTTCGCGTTTTTCGCGCTGGCGCTCCTCTTTCTCTTTTGGCAGCCCCTACTGCGCCGGCCGGGCGACTTGGCCGGAATTTGCCTCATGGGCATTGGCGCGGTCATTTTCGTCACCGAAATTTGGCGCGATCCCGAGGGCCGCGGCTGGGTGCTGCGCGGAGCCGTGGACGGGCCCCAGATCGCGGCGCTGGCGCTGGTGCTGATTGCAGCGCCGGTGCTGATGGAACGCAAGGCCACAAGCGCGGAGAGCAAGGAAGCGGCGCCCGCCGGCGAGGCCCGGGGCGGTCCATGAACGGCGAACGCGTCTTCGAGGCGCCCGCTGAAGCGCGAGGGCAGCGCCTGGATCGGTTTCTCGTCTCCCGGCTGGAGGGCGTGAGCCGCTCGCGGGTGCAACTGCTGCTCGACCAGGGAAGTGTGCAGGTGAACGGCGGGCCGGCCAAGGCGGCGTTCAAGCTGCGCGGCGGCGAACGCATCGCC
>JASHTU010000333.1 GCA_030040395.1 Acidobacteriaceae bacterium | reverse complement strand
CTGCTCTTTCTAGAAAAAGGTCAAGCCGTCCAGCCTGATCCCGACCACCTGGACCGCTACGAGACGCACGCCGGACAAAGGCAAGGACACTGGCCTGAAAGCGCAGAGATTTCCTCGGCCATGCTGGAGCGTTACGGCCGCGGCTCGAACCAGTGAGTCTGTAGGCGCCGGGGCTTAGGAGCTGCAGCGGCGCGGTGGCTTTGTCGTGTATCGTAGGTTCGACCGATCATGACGCTGCTTCTGCCCACTCTGGCCGAGCCACTGCGCTTTTCTGAAACCGAGCGATGGATTTTCATCACCCTGGCGGCGGCTGCGCTTACGTTTTTCTGGTTGCGCTTCGGACCGATCCTGGCGAATATCCTGCAATCGAAGAAGGACGCCGATTTTCACCTGCGGCCCCTGGGCAGGCGGGTGTGGGATTTTGTGTGGGAGGTGATGCTGCAGGGGGAAGTGATCCGGCAGCGGCCATTGGCCGGGGTGGCGCATGCGTTGGTGTTCTGGGCCTTTTGCGCGTTTGCGGTGGTGACGCTGAACCACTGCGCGACGATGTTCGCATTGGGGTTCTTGAATCCTGCGAGCCCGGGCGGACGGTTTTACGACTACGTTGCGGCGGTCTTTGCGCTGGGCTGCGCGGTGGGCATCGCAGGGCTTTTTGTGCGGCGGTTTTTGGTGCGGCCCAAATGGCTGGGCGAGCTGTCGTGGGAGTCCGGACTGATTGCGCTGCTGATTTTCCTGCTGATGGCTACCTACCTCGGGGCGTTTTTCGTTGAGGACAATGGCGCGGCAATCCGCACCTTGTGGTGGGCGCACACGCTGACGCTGCTTTTCTTTTTGCCGGTGATTCCGCAAACTAAGCACCTGCACCTGGTGCTGAGCCCGTTCACGGTGTTTCTTTCGCGGGGTGGGTTCAGCCGCATTCCGCCGCTTGCGGGCGACGAGGACTTTGGACTGGTGGCGGGCAAGGATCTAACGCAGATTGTGAGTTTGCAGGCCTACTCCTGCGTGGAGTGCGGGCGCTGCACCGAACACTGCCCGGCAAACAACACCGGCAAGCTTCTTAACCCGAAGCAGGTGATTTTGGGGGTGCGCGCGTACCTGAACGAGTGCGGTCCGGCGTCGGACGAGCCGCTGCTGGGCAAATACAACGCGCAGGAAGCGGCGTTCCAGTGCACGACCTGCGGGGCATGCGAGTTCCAGTGTCCGGTGGGGATCGAGCACCTGCCGATCATTGTGGGGCTGCGGCGCGGGGCGGTGAACACGGGCGCGTGGGAGGACGATTATGGAGGCAAGCTCTTTCTGGCGCTTGAGCGGGGCTCCAATGCGCTGGGGTTGAGCGCGGCCGAGCGCGACAAGTTTGTGGAGAGGAATGCGCTGCCGGTGTTCGACGGGACGCAGGAATATTGCCTGTGGCTGGGATGCATGGGCGGCTACGATCCCAAGGGGCGGGAGATTGTGCTGGCGTTGGCGCGGGTGATGCAGCACCTGGGCGCGAGCTTTGGCGTGCTGCGCAAGGAAAAGTGCACCGGCGACCCGGTGCGTCGGCTGGGCAACGACCTGCTGTTCCAACAACTGGCGGAGGCGAACCTGGAGACGCTGAAGCAGAGCAAGGTGAAGAAGATTATTTCGATTTGCCCGCACTGCGTGCGCACCATCCAGGAGGACTGGAAGGAATTTTGCGCGGCGCCGCCGATTGAGCACCACAGCGAGTTTTTGGCTCGGCACGCTGCTCAACTGGCGCCCGTCCAAAGCCAGAAGAAAATCGTGTTTCACGATCCATGTTATTTGGGGCGGTATCGCGGGGTGTATGACGAGCCGCGGGCCGTGGCGGCGTTGGCGGGCGAAGTGGTGGAGGCGCCGCGGCATCGCGAACGCAGCTTCTGCTGCGGGGCGGGCGGCGGGCTGGCTTTTTTGGGCGAGGAGAAAGGCGAGCGCGTAAGCCATGTACGGGCCCGCGAGCTGGCCGCGACAGGCGCTGCAATTGTGGGCGCGGCGTGCCCGTTCTGCAACACCATGTTCCGGGATGCGTTGGCTGCGCAAGGCGCGGGCGCGCCGGAACTGATGGACATTGCGCAGTTGGCCGCGCAGGGCTTGCCCGAGCGTGAGCCGACAAATTAATTCACGATCACGTTGCCACAGCAATGCTTGTATTTTTTCCCGGAACCGCAGTAACAGGGATCGTTCCGTCCGATTTTTGCCCCCGTTCGCTCGACCCCAGTCCTTCCCCGCCGCGCCTCCCGAATGCGGTGGGGACGAAAATAGTCGTAAACCCGTTGCGCCGACACGGAAAGCCCGGCAAGCAGCCGCTCCCGCAACTCCGGGCCGGGTGGAGTCTTCCAGGTGCGCATCTCCGGGTCAGGATCGTTCTCATGGGCCAGGGCCAAGATGCAGAGCAGCATGGCGAACTTTTGCTCGTCCGCGTAAATCTCGTCCCAGCCCTCGGGGCAAGCGTTGACGCCCCGCAAAAACCCACGCGCCCAACGGTTCCCTCGGGGAAGTTCCTCGCCTTCCTCTGCATCAAGCCAGGGAATAAAGGTCATACCCGGCGAAGCAAACTCACGAACAATCGAATTCCAGTGCCGCATGGCGAGGCCGAAAAACTCCTCAAAGTCATCCAAGTCAGCAAAAGGAGCAGTATCGCCTCCCCAAATTTCCTCCAAACATTCGCCAGGAGCGATGGTGACGGGCGCGCAGATCAGCGCGGTGAAGAATCCATCCATCTCCTCGAGGTTCATGGCGACTGGGTCGGGAAAGTGGCGGAGGATTACCTGCAGGCGGTCGTATTCGGCGTCAGTGAGCGACTCGTCCAAAGCGGGCTGTTCTTCCGAATGGCTGCGCGAGTTCATAGCATAAGAATACGATGTGAAACGGTATCGAGGGCGCTCGGCTACCACTGCTTGAGCCAGCCCCATCTAAGATAGGGAAGACATGAAGATTATCGTCGCCATCAAGCAGGTTCCTGAGCGCGATGCGCCTATTCGTATCGCTCCGAACGCGAAAGAGATTGAAGAGCGTGAGCTCCAATACGCCATGAACGAGCCGGACGCCTACGCGCTGGAAGAAGCCCTCCAGCTGAAGGAAAAATACGGCGGCGAGGTGGTTGCGGTGAGCGCGGGGCCGGAGCGTGTGGGGACGGTGATCCGCGAGGCGCTGGCGAAGGGCGCAGACCGCGGTATCCATATTGTTGGCGACGATCTTGCCGGGCGCGATGCGTTGGGCGTGGCGCGGTTGCTGGCCGCGGCCGTGAAGCCGGAAAAAGCCGACCTGGTGCTGACCGGATTGCAATCGGAAGACGTGGGCATGGGCCAAACCGGGGTGATTGTGGCCGAGTTGCTGGGCCTGCCGCACGCGACGTTGATCCTGCAGGTGGAGAAGACCGAGACCGGGCTCAAGGTGAAGCGCGAGCTCGAAGAAGGGTGGTATCAGACGATTGAATTGCCCACGCCGGCGGTGCTGACGATTCAATCCGGTGGGACCAAGCTGCGCTACGCCACGCTGATGGGGATCAAGCGCGCCAAGACCAAGGAGGTGCGCAGCGTGAACGCGGCCGACCTGGGCGTGGATGCGGCTCCCGTGGTCGCCCTGGAGCGGATTACGCTGCCCAAAAAGCAAAAATCCACGCAGATTTTGACGGGTTCGGCCAAGGAGGCCGCGGCGACCCTGGTGGAGAAGTTGAAATTCGAGGTGCGGGTGCTATGAGCGGGGTCTTGGTGGTTTTGGAGGAGCGGGGCGGGCGGATCAGCCGGATCAGTTGGGAGGCGCTGGCCGCCGGGCGGCAATTGGCGGCAGGAGCAAGGCTCAAGGTGACGGCGGCCGTGGTGGGCGCGGAGACGGAAGGGTTGGCAGCGGAAGCCGGGATCAAACCGGTTGCGAAAGTGGTGCGAGTCGAGCATCCGCTGCTCGCGTCTTATTCCCCCGATGGGTTTTCGCTGGCGCTGGAGCAGTTGATTCGCGCCGAGGAACCGCTGTACGTGGT
>JASHTU010000332.1 GCA_030040395.1 Acidobacteriaceae bacterium | reverse complement strand
TTGGATTTGGGAGCATTAAGCTTGCCAAACGCCGGCGCCGCGGATTTGCCCATCCACTCCCGGCAGCATAAGAAATGGATCCGTTTGTAGGTGTGGTGCTCAAGGTAGGCGAGGTCGCTCATCTTCTTCGCCAGCTCTTTCATGCTGCTCAGCTTTTGGTCTTTGAGCCCTACCTCCCACCAGTCCCACTGCGGGATCGGTTTTCCGAACCGGATCAACCACTCGCACATGGAATCATCTCGCTGCTTGTCGGTGAGTGTTTGGAGCTTGTAGTTCCACACTTGGGTGGGCGGGGAGGTGATAGATCGCGCCGCTTGGGCCCCCGGGTCTCCGCGCATGATGGGATGAGCGAACTCGAAAGTGATGGTCACCGGGTGCTGGGCATAGAAGAGAATTTCCTCGGCTTCTATGTCGGCCATTCCATCATCGGGATCATATCCGCCGTGGGTGTGGAGCATCATCTCGTCCCCCCATTTGTCACCCATACGTCTGACGATGAAATCGCCCCATTTTTCTTCCTTCATTGCCTTTCGGCTCCTTTGCGTTTTCGCTTGCGATCTCCCGAAACCTTCGCAGAATGCGGCGCGGATTCAAGAACAAGCTGACATCGGGGTGAACCGCCCGCCGAATCTTTTCAACGTGACTCTTGCGGCTATTTGAGCCCGAAGGCGGAGACGTGGCCGTCGTAAGAGACCACAAACACCTTGCCCTGCGCGATGACGGGCTGGCTGAAGTGGTCCCAACTGGTGAGTAGGTTTTGACTCGAATAAAGCTGCTGGCCGGTTTGGGCGTCGAAGGCGTAGAGGATCTGGTGGCCGACGGGAGTGTTGCGGACTTTAGCGGCGGCGAAGCGGTCGCGAATGATGTGGTGACCGGGATTCTGCAAGGTTTGCTCGCCGGAGCCGACGGCAAACACGATGCCGTTGGCGACTGCGGGCGAATCGGGCGCTTCGACGACGCCGGAGATCCATGCGGGCTGGAGGGAGAACTTGTCGTCGTTGTCGATGACCTGAAAGGCCATGATGCTGCCCTGGGAGACATCGCCGTTGACATGGGGAAAAGTGGGCGCGTTTTTGGAGGGCGTGTTCCACATGGGGACGTAGATGAAGCGGTCGCCGGCGGCGTTCTGCCAGGTGGCGGCTCCACCCCAGATGCCGTATTGCTCGAGAACGTCGGGGTCGTTGCCCAGCTTGGGCGAAGCGTAGAGGGGGGTGGAGTGGTCAAAGCCGCCGAGTTCGTCGGCGTCGAGCAGATACTCGATGCTCTCCTTGGCCCCGGTGGCGATCAAAGCGTGGTCGTGAAAGACGAAAACCACGGGGCTGCCGGCGCCCAAATCGAGGTCGTGGGCGTTCATGTAGCGCCAATTGGAGGGCGTAAAGCTGTCAGCTATGCCCTGCCCGCCGAGGCGGATGGCGACGACGGATTCGGCGAAAAAGCCGGAAGCGGGGTCATAACGGCCGTCGGCGGTTTGGACATAGACGCCTTCCGGGCCGAGGACCGGGCCGCCGCGGTTCCAGGGACCGGCGGGACGCGAAGAGCCGGTATACACCTTGTTGACCGTGACGTGATCCGGATCGTGAACATCGGCGGCCACGACGTTGCCCGAGACCATTAGTTGGGCAGCATCGCCGCCGCAGCCACGACCCATGGAGGTGTAGATCACGTTGTCGACGAGATTGAGGCTCCAGCTTCGGGCGTCGGGCGGCTCGATGACCGTGGGGGTGAGCTTGGGGCTACCGTCGGCGAGAGAAGCGGCGCGGAGATTGCCGTCGTCCGTGGTGAAATAAATAACACCTTTCTCTTTATCGATGACCGGCGTGGCCTGCTCGGTGTCGGTGCACATCCAGTTGGCTTCCTTAATAGGCGTAGCGGTGTTGGGGAAAGATTTTTGCCACAGTAGCTTGCCCGTGCCGGCGTCGATGGCGAAGAGGGTGCTTTCGCCGGAAATGGTGTAGGCCACGGTCTTGAGTCCGTCGGCGGTTTGCACGCCTGAGACCACCACCGGCGCGGTGAGGGATTGCGCCGCGAAGGGGCTGGGAGTGAGGGGCAGTTGCGTGCTCCACAGCATTTGGAGGTTGGAGACATTGCTGGCGGAGAGAGTGGTTTCGGCGTTGTTCCAGCCCGTGCGTTGGGGATCGTGGCTAAAGGTGAGCCAGTCGTCGGTGACTGGCGGCTGGGCGTTGAGCAAGGGGTCGAGCCGGGGCATTTGGAAGGGGTGAAAAGTGGGATGATCTTGGGCTGGTGCGGCGGGAGGCGCGACTTGGCCAGCCTGAGGCGCAGCCTGTGCTGCGCCGGAAACAGGCAGAAGCATGGATGCAAAGAGGGTGGGAAGGAGAAGCTTGGGCATGTTCGGCATTTTATCCTCGAATTTAGGAATACGTATAGCGAATCATGGGGTCTGGCTACCCCACCCCTTTTCAGGGCGGTTGCGGGTCCACTAGGATAGACGGTAGATAGTATATCGATTTCAGAGAGGTTTCCATTGAAAGCTATTTCATTCT
>JASHTU010000331.1 GCA_030040395.1 Acidobacteriaceae bacterium | reverse complement strand
AAGGCCATTTGAGCTATGCGGCTCTTTCGATCGGGTCAGGGTTATTTCATAATCGCCTGCCTCTTTACGACACTCGCAGCGGCACAGCTTTGCGTCCTGGTCCTGAATCCCCGATACAACTCCGTCCCTGGAGGCGCTCTCAGCAACTCCGTGCAGATTACGCTGACGCTCTGCATTGCGGGGTTCGTTGGGGCGCTACTGCGAAGGACCTCTCATCGGCTGGAGAGGATAGCGACAGCTGTGTTTCTGATTTGGTCCGCCGAATCGATCGCGCGGCATCTAGCCGAATGCGGATTTCATTGGGCCCGAGTACCGGGCGAGCGCAACGTCTCTGCAGCCCTGGCATGTGTCTTTACGATCCTTGTAGATCTGCGGACATACCAGCTGTTTCGCAGAAGTGACCCTCCCGCACAGTAGTTCAGCGAATCTCGATGACGTCTTTGGCCGCAGCCGCCGCGGCCTCGGCTTGCTCCTTCAGTTTTTCGGCCACGGCGTAAAACTCCGCCGCCTGCGGGCTCTTGGGGCCGGCGAGGGCGACGGGCAAGCCGCGGTCGCCGCCCTCGCGGATGGCGGGAATCAATTCGATCGAACCCAAAAACGGCACGTTGAACTGTTTGGCCGTGCGCTCCGCGCCGCCGCGCGAGAAGATGTCGATGACTTCGTTGCAATGCGGACACCGGAAATAGCTCATGTTCTCAACAATGCCCAACACCTCGACGTTGACCTGCGCGAACATCTCCAGGGCCTTGCGCGCGTCTTCAAGGCTCACGTCGCTGGGGGTCGAAACCACCACGGCGCCGGTAAGCGGCACGGTCTGCACCAGCGAGATGGCCACGTCGCCGGTGCCCGGGGGCAGGTCGACAATGAGGTAATCAAGCTCGCCCCAGTCCACCTGCTGCAGAAACTGGCGAATGATCTGGTGCAGCATGGGCCCGCGCATCACCATCGGCTTGTCGCCGGGCGCAATATAGCCGATGGAGATGGTTTTGACGCCGTGGGTCAGGTTGGGCTCGATCATGTTGCCTGGGCCTACCCTGGGCTGCTGCGACGATCCCATCATGAGCGGCACATTGGGGCCGTACACGTCGGCGTCCATCAAGCCCACGCGCTGGCCGGTCTTGGCGAGGGCGATGGCCAGGTTCACGGCCACCGTGGTTTTGCCCACCCCGCCTTTACCCGATCCGATGGCGACGATCTTGGCTACGCCGGGCAAAGCCGCCGGCGAAGGCATGGCATGTGAATGCGCCATAGTGATTGTTCGCTCCTTTTCCTTTGCAACTTTGGGCGCCATCTCCGTGGAGATGGACATTCCTCTGGGACCGGCTAAGACGCCTCCGGTCGATTCCGCCTACCTGCTTGCCGCTTCTTCGATCGCCGCGCTCACCAGTTTTGCCTGTTTGCGCACGCTGCTCTCGGCCTCACGATGCTCCCGCCGCCGCAAGGCGCCCTCGAAGCGGCGAATCTCGTCGGGCGTCTCCGGTTGCACTTGCGGCACCTTCTGCAAGCGGCCGTGTTCGTCCACGGCCACGAACACCAGGTACGCGCTGGCCACGTGCGCCACCTCTCCGGTGCGCGTGTTTTCGGCCCAAACCTTCACCCCCACCTCCATCGAGCTGTTGAACGCCCGGTTCACGCTCGATCGCAAGATGAGCAGGTCGCCGAGCCGCACCGGGCGGATAAAGTCGATGTGGTCCATGGCCGCCGTCACCACATTGGCGCGCGAGTGCCGGTAGGCGGCCATAGCGCCGGTCAAGTCGATGAAGTGCATCAGGCGCCCGCCCAGCAGGTTGCCGAGCGTGTTGGTGTCGTTGGGCAGGATGATCTCGGTCATCTCGGACTGGGTGCTGGCCACTGTGCGCACCGCCGGGTTGGTCTGGGTTTCGCTCATCTTGCCATTGCTCCGTTCACCGTTGCCCTTTCGCCGTTCGCTGCGCTTCTCTTCGCGGTTTCCACAGGCGGCCAGCTACAATAAAAAGCGACAGCGGCCAATTTGCGAAACCGGGGTTCAAGTCCCTGTTCCAGTTTCGGCAATCTCCGCCGATTAGGCAAATGCCTCATGGGCGCGGGTTCACGGGTTGGCTTCTGCGCATTCATCATGGACAAGATCACGCGGCTCAAAGAAATCCTCGCGTTGGACCCCAAAAACAGCTTTGCCCGCTACGGCGTGGCCATGGAACTGGCCGGCCGCGGCGACACTGCGGGGGCGCTGGCTGAGTTCGACACTCTGCTGGCCGACGATCCGGACTATACGGCGGGCTATTTTATGGCGGCGCAGACATTGGCCGGCGCAGGACGCAAGCAGGAAGCCATCGGACGGCTGAAAGCCGGCATTGGTTGCGCGGCGCGTAACGGGAATAGCTATGCCTTGAGCGAAATGCAGGCCATGCTCGGCGAACTGGACCGTTAGAGCCTGCTGTTCACTTTCGCGCGTGGGAATATTCCTACCATGCGCCTCGCGACCCCTGATTCCGCCGCGCAGCCTGTTCTTTTGTGAGACAATACTGAAAGGGAAAGGGGTTAGGCGCCACTTGCACCGGGATTGCGTCTAACTGGTTATCATGGCGAAGTATTCAATCGTCGTCCCATTTCATAACGAAGAAGAAAACGTTACCGTTCTCTACGCCCGCCTGAAGCAGGTGATGGAGCAAGTCGGGGAGAGCTTCGAACTGGTTCTGGTCGACGACGGCTCGCGCGACCGCACATACAAGCTCCTCGAAGAGATTGCCGCGGTCGACAGCCGAGTGCTGGTCGTGAAGCTGCGGCGCAACTTCGGCCAGACCTCGGCGCTGGCGGCGGGTTTCGACCACGCCTCGGGCGAGTTCATCCTGGCGATGGACGGCGACCTGCAGCACGACCCCAACGACATTCCCGCCTTCCTGGAAAAGCTCGATGAGGGCTACGACGTGGTCTCCGGCTGGCGCAAGGAGCGCATTGACAACTTCGTCATGCGCCGCATTCCGTCGTGCTGCGCCAACTGGCTCATGGCCCGGCTTTCCGGGGTGCGCATCCATGACTTCGGCACCACGTTCAAGGCCTACCGCCGCGAAGTGATCCAGAACATCCCTCTTTACGGAGAAATGCACCGCTTCATTCCCGCGCTGGCCAGTTGGTACGGCGCGTCGATCTGCGAGGTTCCCATCAAGAACGTGAACCGCGAGCGGGGCAGGAGCCACTACGGTATCGGACGGACTTTCCGCGTCTTCTTCGATCTGCTGACCATCCGTTTTCTGCTTCGGTACATGAGCCGGCCCCTGCACTTTTTCGGTGGCCTGGGCATGTTGGGCATCCTCAGCGGCAGCGGGATGGCCGTGGCGCTGCTGGTCATGAAGCTCCTTCATCCGGCGGTGAACATGATGGATGACCACGCCCCCATGTTCGTGATTGGCTCGGTGCTCATCGTCGCCGGCATCCAGTTGCTGGCCATTGGCCTTCTCGGGGAGTTGGAGGTGCGCCACCACTTCACCAACCAGCATCCGGCCTCCTACGCCGTCGAACGCCTGGTGCGTCTGGTCTCGCCGGAAGAGCAAAGCCTGCTCTCTGACCGGCAGGAAGACGGGTTCTGAGAAAACAAGGGAGCGAGGGAACAGGACATCAAGGAGTTTGAGCAGCGCTTGCCCGTAGCTGTGGTTCTCGTTCTTCTCTCTCCTCGCTCTTCCTTTCGCCATTCGTAGAATTCGATTTTGCGCCGTTTGCCAAAATCCTGATCCGGATTCCTCGTGGTCGCTGATCCGGATTCCTCATTGCACTGTTCACCGGCTCGTCAGATTTCAACGCCGCGCGAAGACGCTTGTTGCCTGCGGCGTTGTTTCCTTTTCCCCCTCGACCCAAGTCCCTAGGGTGTATCGACATATACGGGTGGGCAGCGTTGCGAGCGAAAATTGGGCCAGACGAGGCGGAGGCCGAAGGCTTTGGCGGCTCCAAGGTCGAGGCCGACAACGAAGT
>JASHTU010000330.1 GCA_030040395.1 Acidobacteriaceae bacterium | reverse complement strand
ATCCTGATGTGGCGACATGCTACGTACATTTGAGTTACCCTCCCCTACCCCCTCTGTCTGGAGGGGTTAAGTGTTTTGCTTGCAATGACTTATACTAATCAGTACTGCCTCTAAATCCTTGATAACAAAGGGGTTAGATCCTAAAATCTCCAATCATAAGGACTTACGGCCCATTTTGGGGCGTTTTGCCCCGTTTTTGGTGCAGACCCTCGGGCGGAGCGTAGCTGCGAAGGGCTGCAGAGCAGCGTGGTTTCCCAGGTTCCAAAATCGGGATCTCCACCCCGGCGAACCACCCGCAAAGGCGGGTTCCCGCCGCTCGCCGGGGGCCCCGGGGGGACCTAGGGCGCCCAAGCGAGGGCGCCGCAAAGCAGAGGGCAAAAAGCAGACGGCCCGGGGATGGCGGCTAAGCCTCAGCCACCACTCCCGGGCCGTCTCCCGAGAAGAATCACCCAGTTTTGATCCCTAAGACTATTCTAGCGATTTGGGGGAAATAACCGGCACGGTTGGAGAGAAAAATAATCTGTTTGGAATGAGGGGGATGGGGTTGGATGGGGGGACGGAGGGGTTGACAGCTTTTCGGCGGGGGTTGGTGGATTCCCGGGTCCCCAAATGCGAGGGACCTGGGGAGCCCCAGGATTTGTGGATGAATTTACGGCGGTTCTCCAATCCCCGTGGAGTTTTGAGCGGCGTGCCAGGTGGCGTTTTCTTGAGAAAAACGCCACTCCGGGTTCGAGGCTCTGCTCTATACCAATTGGAGAACCGCTATAGTTCCCGGGACCTGGGCCACCCGCCCGGGTCGGTCTACGATAACGGGCGGTGCGCTGCGCAGACTTGGCAGGCACAGGTGGCGGCAGTAAAGTGACGGACGCCAACTACTTTCTGGCGAATGCGATCCGCTCGCTGAAATAAAGGCTCAAAAAGGTCTACTTCACCATTCTCGATATACCGGCGAAGCGAATAGGCGCACATATCGGCGATCTGAACCATTCGGGTTAAATCGCTACCAACAAAGAGCGGCGTTTCCATAATTCTCGTTATATGTGTCCATAGAGTTCCTTGAGAATGAAAATGGCGCATGAGCTGCGTGTGCTTTGCCGCAACGGTTTGATTGTTGTCGTGAATGAGCAAACCGAAATTCTGTCGATCCGCCGCTTCCGTATTCTCAAGGAATTGTTCAAAGCGAGAAATGACCTGCTCGAAAGCCTGCTCGCCAATACTTCGCTGCGCACGCACAGGGTCAAAATGAGCTTTATCGATACATTCCGCGAACAAGCGCGCCCAATTCCAGCGACCCACCAACTGCGCAATTTCCTGAACCAGTTGCCGTCGTTCCCCAAAGGTCAAGTGAATGTACGGCTCGGTCTTCTTGTAGTTCTTCTTGAGTTCGGAGTTTCTCTTGGCGTCTCCGAGTTTTCTAACCCGATAGACTTCGGCGGTGCGGAGTCTGATCACTTCGGAACGGCGCGAGTTCTGGCTCAGAGATTCAAACCTGTCGATCCTGGTCTGCTCGATGTACTTCCGGAGTATCCAAGCCGTGTGCAACTCCGCGTTTTCGAGCCCGTATCGCTCCATCACCGTGGCGATGCGGCTATCAGCCTCGCGCCAGCGTTCCACTGGGATGGCAAGTCCTGCGAGGACGAAGTGCGAACTGTTGCCCGGAACTTCGGGTACTCCCGACTCATCGAGGTAACATAAGTACATAAAAAAAGCGTCTGAGCTTTTGGAGAATGATCTCCAAATCGAGGTGCTTGGCATCTCATCTCAGGCGCCAGCAAGAATTATAGGCTATTATCCGGAAAAGTCAAGCATTTCCAAAGGGATGCGCATCAACAGCCCTCGTCCCGCGCAATCCCCGCGATCGCTAGCGGAATCGGTCTCACCAGCGTTTCCCCAGCTTGGCGGAGCCCGGCCGCGCCAGGTCATCGCGCCCCTCTTCTTTTTCGCCTCAGAACCTGAACTCGAGGCCGATGGTGGCGCGGGGATTCCAGGTCCTGTGAGTGGAATAGTTGAGGGCCGGCGAATTGTTGATGAGCGAAAACGAAGCGGCCACGCGCTCGCCGGTTACGCGAATCGCCCAGCGCGAATTCACGTTGTAACTCAGGCCGCCCCCGCCACCGCCGGCAAACGAGGTGCTGGGGATCATGTGTTCGCCGCTGGTGTGCTCAATGCCCACTTCCGCGAAAACAATGCCGCCGACGGGACCGAAGATGCTGGCGTGAATTTCCGGGGCGGCAAATGCGGAGTAGATCCTGGGATCACCGGGGTTGGCCTGGCTGCCCGTTCCCGTTCCGGCGGGGAACTTGTAGTATTCGCCGTGGCCCGCCAAGCCGAAGTACTTGCCCCAATCGCGCGTGACCGTGGCTTGCAGGCCCGACAGACCGTAGCGCGACTGGTTGACCTGGTTCAGACTGGTGTAGGCGTATCCGATGTAAGCCGTGTACTTGTATGAAGGCGCAGCCGGGGGGGGATTTGGCGTGGCTTCCGGGACAACCTGGCCGCGAACCGCGAGCGGCATGAGCGCGG
>JASHTU010000329.1 GCA_030040395.1 Acidobacteriaceae bacterium | reverse complement strand
CAGCTCTCCCTCCCAGAGGGAACCGGCTTCTTTGGAACCGTGGAAACCACCACCTTCACCGTTTTCTTCCACGTCCTCATCTGCGGCATCGTCCTCGTAGCTTTGCTGCTCACGCTCGACACCCTCCCCGCCGGCAGCCACCACCAGGGCGAGTTTTACGCCCTCGTTGTCTTTGGCGCGGTCGGCATGTGCCTGCTAACCAGCGCCATCGAGCTCCTGGTCGCCTTCATCGCCCTCGAAATCTCCTCCATCTCCACTTACATCCTCGCCGGCTACCGCAAGCAGACTGGCCGCAGTCCTGAAGCCGCCATCAAGTATTTCCTCCTCGGCTCCTTCGCCACCGCATTTTTCCTCTATGGCATCGCCCTCATCTTCGGCGCCACCGGCAGCACCCAGATCTACGACATCGCCCATCTCTCGCCCAATGCCCAGAACCACGCATTAGTCGTCGCCGCCCTCGTCATGCTCCTGGTCGGCGTTCTCTTCAAAGTGTCCGCCGCGCCCTTCCACATCTGGACTCCCGACGTTTACGAAGGCGCGCCCTCACCGGTCGTTGCGCTGCTTTCCACCGGGCCTAAAGCGGCTACCTTCGCCCTGCTCCTGCGCATCGTCTACGAGGTCTTCCCTGCCCTGCACAGCCTCTGGGCGCCGTTGCTCTGGGTGGTCGCCGTGCTCTCCATGACCATCGGCAATCTCGCCGCACTGCGCCAGCAGAATGTAAAGCGCATGTTGGCCTATTCATCCATCGCCCACGCCGGCTACCTGCTCGCCGCCTTCGCCGGCATTGGAACCATCGGCATTGCCGCCGCCAGCTTCTATACCGCGGCCTACGCAGCCATGAACGTCGGCATCTTCGCCATCATTACTCTGGTCAGCGGATACGATGAGAAATACCCCATGATCGACGACTTCCGCGGCCTCGTTTACCGCGCCCCGCTCCTTGGCTGTCTGTTGATCTTCTTCCTCATCTCGCTCATCGGCGTTCCGTTTACCGGCGGCTTCTTCGGCAAGTTTTATTCCTTCGCGGCCGCAGTCGATGGCGGCGCCATCGCCCTCGCCATCATCGGCTTGCTCAACTCCGGCCTGGCCGCGGCCTATTACCTCCGCCTTGCAGCTGTCGCCGCTCAGCGCCCTCCGGATCCTGTGGACCGCGCCACGGCTCCCAAGCCGCAGGCCGGCATCGCCGTGAGCGCCGCTTTGCTGCTCTCGGCCGCCGCCACGCTCGTTCTCGGCATCGCGCCCAACGGCGTTCTCCACGCCGCCCAGTCTGGCGCCCACACGCTCCAGGCCCCCGCGCCGCAAATCGATCCCCCCTCCGCCGCCCCCGCCGTCACCGTTGAACCGTCGCCAAAGCCGTAGCTCGCCAACAGCGCAACCGCCTCCTGGAGCCCCGCTCCATCCGTTAAAATCACCTCAATGAAGCTAGGCGAACTGGCAAGCCGGTTGGGCGCAGAGTTGCGCGGCGATGCGGACCTGGAAATTACCGGCGTCCAAGGAATTGAAGAAGCCGGACCTTCCGAAATCACCTTCGTCGCCAATCCCCGTTACACGGCCCTCGCCCGCGCCACACGCGCTGCCGCCGTCCTCGTCGATCCCGATTTTCAGCCCATCGCCGCCGCCACTCTCCGCGTCAAGAACCCCTACCTCGCCTTCGCGCACGCGCTCGCTTTCTTCTACCAGCCACCCGTCTATCCGCCCGGCATTCACCCCACCGCCGTCATCGATCCCACCGCCGAATACGGCGAGGGCGCGCATTTCGGCGCCTACGTAGTCGTGGGACCCCGCGTCCGCCTCGGCGCCCACGCCACGCTCCTGCCCCACGTGGTTCTTTACCCCGGCGTTCAGGCAGGCAGCCATTTCTTCGCCCACGCCCACGCCGTGGTCCGCGAAAATTGCGTTCTCGGCGACCATGTCACCCTCGAAAACGGAGCCATCGTCGGCGCCGACGGCTTCGGCTTCGCCAAAAACGACGCCGGCCGCTGGGAGAAAATTCCGCAATCCGGCCCCGTCCGCATTGGCAGCCATGTCGACGTTCAAGCCAACGCCTGCATCGACCGCGCTACCGTCGGCGCTACTGAAATCGCCGACGGAGCCAAAATTGACAACCTCGTCCAGGTGGGCCACGGCTCCTACGTTGGCGAAAACACGCTCCTCTGCGCGCAAACCGGCCTCGCCGGCTCCTCGGTCATCGGCGCCAACGTGATCCTCGCCGGCCAGGTGGGCGTCGCCGGCCACTGCTCCATCGGCGACGGCGCCATTCTGACGGCGCAATCGGCCGTCTCGCACGATGTGCCACCCGGCAAAACCATCTCCGGCTCGCCGGGATTCGACAACCGCATCTGGCTTCGCGCCGTCGCCCTCTTCGAGCGCCTTCCCGAGCTCGCCCGGCGTCTCAGCCGCCTTGAAACCCGCATCGACGCCGGACTCGACGCGAGCGCAAAACGTAACTCCTCTGCCGCTCCCTCCCCATCTCCCTCCACGCTCTCCCTAACCACTGAAGACCGGAGCAGGAAGTGAGACCTCGCATCGGATTTTTGAGAGCGGTCGCCCCCGTTCTGGCCGCAGCCACTTTCGCCGTCGGCGGCTGCCAATCCCATCAGATCGACGCCACCATCGAGAATCGCACCGGCGGGCCCATCCAGCTCCTCGAGGTCGACTACCCCAGCGCCAGCTTCGGAGCCAACAGCCTCGCGGCGGGCGCCATCTTCCGCTACAAATTCACCGTCAACGGCGGCGGCGCGCTCACCATCGAGTACACGGCCAACGGTCATCAGGCGCAGATCACCGGACCAACGCTCGCCGAGCGCCAGCAGGGCCGCCTCCAGATCGTTCTCCTGCCCGGAGCCAAAGCCGAATTTGTTCCCGAATTGACGCCCCCCGCGTAACCGCGCGCCGCCCGGAGTAAGCTTTTTCGCCGTTCGTGGCGAAGCTAAGTCCATTCTCGGCGGCCTGCAAGAGGAATTCTCTCTTGGTGGCGTCCAGATTTGACCTGACCTGGGCGGATGGTATTTGCAGACGCTAAGACCTATTGTGCATCTCGCGTGCATCCCTCAGATAGCTGACCTTTGCTTGCCCGTCCAGTGACGCGGATTGGTCGATAACCGGAACCGGCGCCTCGTCACCAACG
Organism: Acidobacteriaceae bacterium; assembly: GCA_030040395.1. Lineage (GTDB taxonomy): Bacteria > Acidobacteriota > Terriglobia > Terriglobales > Acidobacteriaceae > Telmatobacter. The sequence goes on along the minus strand of JASHTU010000329.1, from coordinate 419 downwards.
AGCATAAGTACAGATTTTCCCTATTCCGTTTTCCGCTTCCGACGATGCGCGACCACTTTGCTGTTCTCGGCGCAATGCATCGTAACCTGCAGCCAGATCATCTCTCCCCCGTCGCCTTCGCTTCTCCTTCACTCGGATACTCGCGAAGCCCCGAGATCTGCCAGGCGATGTGCCAGAGAAACGCCGGGTTGTTGCGCAGATATCGCTTCCAGAGGCGACGTGGATCTTGCAGCAGTCGATGCAGCCACTGCAGCCCCGCCCTTTTGATCCATTCAGAGCAATCGCGAATCTGTCCGGTGTGATAATCGAAAGCCGCTCCTACACCGGCCAACAAGGGGACCTGAAGACGATCGACATATTGCGCCATGAACCGTTCCTGTTTGGGAGTACTTAATCCCACCCAGAATATGTGCGGCTTT
>JASHTU010000029.1 GCA_030040395.1 Acidobacteriaceae bacterium | reverse complement strand
ATGCATGGTGATGAAGGTAGGGATGGGGTCCAGCGGGACCTCCAGGCGCGGGTCGCCGAGATTGAAGGCGTCATATATCCCTCTGAGGGAGCTGACATTGATATTGATCCATTGCAATGGCTGGTCGGTGGGGTTGTAGATGGCGTGCGAATGGCCCATGCGGTCCGGCGCGCCCGCCGGACCTTTGAGCAAAGAGGCGCGGCCGTCGATGGTGAACTGAGCTTCGCCATCGAGAATGACGAACATTTCTTCGCAATTATTGTGAAAGTGCGCGCCGATGCCGCTCTTGGGCTCGATGACACCGCGATGGAGAAAAAGCAGATTGGTGTCAAGGGCGTCGGAGTTCAGGAGCACCTCAAAATCCATGGCGCCGGCGCCATCGTGCACGGCCTTGATGTGGTGATAGCGCGCCGGATCGGTGTGCGCAATGCGCTGCGCGAGCGGCATATCCGGTCTTGTTTGGGGCGTGAGCTGCCGAGGGGGCGCAGCAGCGGAAGCGACGAGTGGAAGCGAGAGCGCAATCAAGAGAAGCCTGTTGACCATAGTTGTTTTCCCCAGCCTGATTGGATTAGCCGCGCCAGCGCCGAATCCGGCGAGGAGCGCGGAGAAGTGAAAATAGCGATGCATAAATTAAGGCCAGCGAGCAAGGCGGGAAATCAGTTCCTAAGAATCGTAAGGCGCTTACCAGCTTTTACGATACTCTCGATGCGGGGATTGGTCTCAAATTTTATTTGACACGGGGCCGGCCCGCCCTTGATACTGCCCTCAATGCCGAGCTCAACGAAGTCCGGAATTGCGGCCATGGCTATGTGTATGCCATCGGGATCCCTCCGCCCGGCTCTTGAGCGGCGCATGCGCTAAACGCAACCGATCTTCGAGCCCAGCGGCCCGGGTCCTGATCAGGACGCGGGCCGTTTTCGTATGCGCCGCGGCGCGGACCCTTCCCGGCCGGAATCCAAAGCCGAACGAGACGAACGTAAAGGAGCCTACCATGTCCGAACCGAATCACCATCAACTTGCCACCCTCGCCGTCCATGCCGGCCAGTCACCCGACCCCACCACCGGCGCCCGCGCCGTACCCATTTACCAGACCACCTCCTATCTCTTTCAGGACGCGGACCACGCGGCGCGCCTCTTTGCGCTCAAGGAATTTGGCAACATCTACACCCGCATCATGAACCCCACCACCGATGTGTTTGAAAAGCGCGTGGCCGCGCTGGAGGGCGGCGTGGCAGGCTTGGCCACAGCCTCCGGCCAGGCTGCCGAAACTCTTGCCCTCATCACCGTTGCCGCCGCCGGAGACGAAATCGTCTCCACTACCTCGCTCTACGGCGGCACCTACAATCTTTTCCACTACACCTTGCCGCGCCTCGGCATCGTAGTGCGCTTTGTGGATGGCGAGGATTTCGACGGGTTACGAGCGGCAATCAACGAGAAAACCCGGGCTGTCTACGCTGAGACTCTAGGCAACCCCAAGCTCGACGTCGTCGATATCGCTGAACTCGCAGAAATCGCCCATGCGCACAAACTGCCCCTGATTATCGACAACACCTCGACCTCGCCGGCGTTGGTGAGGCCCATCGAGTGGGGCGCCGACATCGTGGTCAACTCAGCCACCAAGTTTCTTGGCGGCCACGGTCTGGCCATCGGCGGAGTGATCGTGGACGGTGGCAAATTCGATTGGGCCGCCTCCGGGCGCTTCAAGGATTTCACCGCGCCCGATCCCTCCTATCACGGCCTCTCCTACACCGAGGCCTTCGGGCCGCTAGCCTTTATTCTCAAGGCGCGCGTCCAGGGCCTGCGCGACACCGGGGCCGCGCTTTCGCCCTTCAACGCATTTCTCCTGCTGCAAGGCGTGGAAACGCTGCATCTGCGCATGGAGCGCCACTCGCAAAACGCGCTGGCCGTGGCGCGGCATCTGACCGAACATCCGAGGGTGGAGTGGGTCAACTATCCCGGCCTCGAATCCAGCCCCTATTACGCCCGGGCAAAAAAGTATCTGCCCGCCGGCCAGGGCTCTCTGGTCACCTTCGGCATTAAGGGCGGATACGAGGCGGGCAAGAAGCTCATCAACACGCTCAAGCTGTTTTCGCTGCTGGCGAACATTGGCGACGCGAAATCCCTCGTCATCCACCCCGCCTCGACCACGCACCAGCAGCTTTCCGTCGAGGAACAAGCTGCGACGGGGGTCACGCCGGAGCTGGTCCGGCTTTCGGTGGGCATCGAGGATCTTCGCGATATCCTGGCCGATCTCGATCAGGCAATCGAAGCCGCGAACGGGGAGACGGCGAGCGGCGAGGCCCTGACCGGCGCCGGCAAGATAAGTGCAAGGGCGGGTGTTGCGACAGAATGAAGGTAATGACCGAACCCAGGAGTGAGACCGGCAACGCGCCCCCCGCCTCGCCATCGCTCGCGCCCACCTACGAAGGCGACTTTGTGCTTGACGAGCACTTGCGCCTTGAATGCGGCTGTACTTTGGCGTGTCCCACGCTGCATTACGCCGTATACGGCCGGCTGAATGCGGCGCGGGACAACGCCGTTCTTGTTTGCCACGCGCTTTCCGGTTCGGCGCTGGTGGGCCAGTGGTGGCCTGAAGTTTTCGCGCCGGGCGCGGTTCTTTCCCTGGAGCACGACTTCGTCCTCTGCATCAATATGCTAGGGTCCTGCTACGGATCGACCGGTCCCGGCTCTGTCGACCCCTCCACCGGACAACCCTACGGCCCGGATTTTCCCCTGGTTTCCATCCGCGACAACGTGCGCGCCCAGGCGCGGCTGATGGATTCGCTTGGAATCCGGCGTTTGCGCCTGGTGATGGGCGGTTCGATCGGCGGCATGCAGGCTCTTGAATGGACCGTGCTCCATCCCAGCCGTGTGGAACGCGCCCTGATCGTGGGCGTCACCCCGCTTTCGGCCATGGGCCTGGCGCTCAATCATTTACAGCGCCAGGCCATTCAGCACGATCCCCAATGGGCCGAGGGCCGCTACCTACCGCAGCGCCCGCCTCGGCGCGGGCTGGCGCTGGCCCGCCAGATCGCCATGATCAGCTATAAATCCGCGCCTCTGTTCGACGAGCGCTTCGG
>JASHTU010000328.1 GCA_030040395.1 Acidobacteriaceae bacterium | reverse complement strand
AGCCCTTCAAGAGCCAAACTCTCTCCATCCCCAGCAACTTGCCCTACGTGCTGGGCTTCATCGCCTACCGTCTGCCGGGAACCGATTCGCCCGATTACGCAGCCACGCAGATCCTTTCCGACGTGTTGGCGAGCCAGCGCGCGGATCTTTATGGAATGGTCCCGGCAGGTAAGGCTCTGGACGCCGCCTTCGGTCTTGCCGAGACCTACCGCAAGGCTAGCGTAGGTTATGGCGTCGTGGTCCTGCCGGCGGTGGGCGATCCCGCAGGCGGCATCGAACAGATGCGCCAGATCCTGGCGCGCTATGCCGCCAACGGCGTTCCTGAGGATCTGGTGGCCGCTGCCAAGCGCAGCGAGATCGCGCAATCCGAATTCCAGCGTAATTCCATTCCCGGCCTCGCCGATGTATGGTCGGCCGCACTTGCCGCTGAAGGCCGTAATTCGCCGGAAGAGGATATTGACGCCATCCGCAAAGTCACTCTGGCCGACGTCAATCGGGTGGCCAAACGGTATTTGCTGAATGTAAGCACCATCACCGCGACGCTGAAGCCCGAGGCCAGTGGCGGCCCGGTGGCGCAAAAAGGATTCGGCGGCGCCGAATCGGTGACGGCGGCGCCCACCAAGCCCGTGCAATTGCCGGAGTGGGCGGCGGCGCCGCTGGCGAAGATCCCGGCTCCCGCAAACTTCATCTCCGTTTCCGACGCCACCCTGCTCAACGGCATCCGGCTCATCGTCCGGACCGACACGACCAGCCCCACGGTTACACTGGTTGGATCGATCAAACACAACTCCGACCTGCAGACCCCTACCGGCCAAGAAGGCCTGGCGGACATCCTCGACGGCCTCTATTCCTACGGCACCACCACGCTGGACCGCCTTGCCTTCCAGAAAGCGCTCGACGACATCGCCGCCAACGAGAGCGCCGGATACGACTTCTCGCTGACCGTGCTCAAGGAGTACTTTTCCCGCGGCGTGCAGCTATTGGCCGACGATGAACTTCACCCCGCGCTGCCTGAGCACGCCTTCACCATCACCCAACAACAGACGGCGCAATTTATCGCCGGCCGGCTGCGCAGCCCCGGTTATCGCACCGAGCGCGCACTCGATATGGCGCTCCTTCCGCCGGGCGATCCGGTCTTGCGCGAAGCCACCCCGGACACCGTGTCCAAGGTGACCCTGGCCGATTTGAAGCAGTACCACGACGCCACCGTCCGGCCCGACCTCACGACCATCACCATCATCGGCGACGTTACCGCCGACGAAGCCAGAACCGTAGTTGAAAAATGGTTTGGCGACTGGAAGGCGTCAGGGACCAAGCCGAACACCACTTTGCCGCCGATTCCCGTGAACAAACCTTCCGCGGTCGCGGTGCCCGACCCCGAGCGCGTGCAGGATTTGGTTACTCTCGCCGAGCAAATCAATCTCAATCGCTTCGATCCAGAGTACTACCCGCTGGAACTCGGCAACCACGTGCTCGGCGGAGGATTTTACGCCACCCGCCTCTATCACGACCTACGCGAAGTGAACGGATATGTGTACACGGTCAGCGTTGATCTCGACGCATCCAAAACCCGGGCCAGTTTTTCGGTAGACTACGGCTGCGACCCGCAAAATGTCTCGAAGGCGCGCGCCTTGATCATTCGCGATCTGGAGCAGATGCGCACTCAGGAGGTTTCGGAAAGCGAGCTGCACCTGGCCAAGGCTCTGCTCCTGCGCCAGATTCCGCTGCGTAGCGCGAGCGAGGACGCGCTTGCCAACGGACTGCTGGCCCGCGCCACCATCGGTCTGCCTCTTGATGAGCCGGTTCGCGCCGCAAAGATCTATCTCAAACTCACCGCCGATGATGTCAAAAACGCCTTTGCCAAGGAGGTCAACACGGCGAACCTGGTGCAGGTGGTGCGCGGCCCCGCGCCCGAATAGCTTCAGCTTTGCGCTTTCAGGGCCTCCACCCGCGTCTGCGTCTGGCTCACGAAGGCGGCGTCGTTCCCCGAGCCTGACCTGATCGCGTCAAGGTTGATGGTCACGTTCGCCAGCGCGCCTTCGCGAGCGGCTTTCGCCAAGGCGATGGCGGTGGTCAGGTCGGAGCTCATATTGGGGTTCGTAATCGGCTGCAAGCGCACGGCCCACTGCTCCACTTCGGCCGCCGCATCCGCCACACCCAGCGGCACACCCGTCGCCCGGCGGAGCGCGGCGTTGACCGCTTCGCCGTTTGCAGGCGAATCTTTGGCCGCCTTGTAGGCCTTCATCACGGCGTTGTACGACTCGGCGTCGGCGTCGATGGCTGCTTTCAGTTCTTCGCGCAACGCCGAGAGCCGCGCCATGGCTTCGCTGAGCTGGCTCTGATATTGCGCATACGCTTTCTTGCCGCGCGACATGGCGGCCGCCATGTGCGCCAATGCCGCCGCCATGGCCCCGCTCGCCGCCGCGGCGCTGCCTCCGCCGGGTGTCGCCGTGGGCGCCGCCAGTTGCTCGACAAACGGCTCGACACCCGCGCGTAGTCCGCCGACGGCCATCTTCCCGCCCATCACGGCCGCCAAGCGATTCTCCAAAATCAGTGACGAGTCGAAGTTCTCCACCTGCAGAAACCACTCCGCCGCGTGCTCCAACGCCAGCTTCGGAATGAGCCCCACGATCTCGCTTGAAACCGGCGCCACGCCGTAACGAGCCGCCTCGCGCTTCACAAATTCAAACACGCGGTGAATGGGCGTCTGCTCAAAATCCGTCAGATTCATTGAAACCTGCGCCAGCCCGCGCACCAGGAATCCCGCGCCCTTCACATAGCGGAGCCCGCCCGATGAAAAACGCACTGCTTTGGCGATTTTCTTCGCCACGTCCACTTCGGGCGTGTTGAGGTAGACATTGTAGGCAATCAGAAATTTGCGCGCGCCCACCACGGTCGCCCCCGCCGTCGGGTGCACGCGAGGCTCGCCAAAATCCGGTTTCCGCGCCGGGTTGGTCGCAATCTCGTCGCGAATCCCCTCAAACTGTCCGCGCCGGATGTTCTCGAGGTTCTGCCGTTCCGGACTGGTCGCGGCGGCTTCATACAAATACACCGGAACCTCGAACCGCCTCCAAATTTCGGCGCCGGCGTAACGCGCCATGGCCACGCAATCTTCCAGGGTCACGCCGTCGATAGGAATAAATGGAACCACATCGGCAGCGCCCATGCGGGGGTGCGCGCCCTGGTGCCGCGTCAGGTCGATCAGCTCGGCGGCCTTGCCCACACCGCGAATTACCGCTTCCGCGATCGCCTCCCGCTCACCCACCAGCGTAATCACACATCGATTGTGGTCGCCATCCATCTCCTGGTCGAGCAGATATACGCCGGGAACTTTCATCGCCTCGACGATCGCGTCGACTTTCGCCGCATCGCGGCCCTCTGAGAAGTTAGGAACGCATTCAACTAAAGTGTTCGCCACGCAAGAAGAATAAAGAGCACGCCTCCGTCCCGCAACCCGCAGCCGGACGCGATGGCCGCTCCCCGCGTCATCACCAAGCTGCAGGTGACCGGACGGCGCGCCCGCTGCTTCACGCGTCGCGCTCCAGCGCGCGGATCGCAGACCTCTCCAACCTCGCGCGGCAGGCCGTCTCTTCAAGCAGCGCGCCGTAGCGGGAGATCACGTCCGGCCAGCGGTAATGGACGCGCGCGCGCGACCGCGCACTCTCTCTGAGCTGCGTCAAAGCTCCGTTCTCGGCTTCGGCTGCGTCGATTGCCTGCGTCAGTCCCTCCGTATTGGCAAAGTAAAACCCGCACTCCCCAAGAGCTTCGCGATTGAAAGGATTGTCATGGGCAAAAATCAGATTTCCGCAACCCATCGCTTCCAGCAGCGACGGATTTGTTCCGCCCACGCTATGACCGTGCATATAGCCGAAAGCGTGATAGCGAAGCGAAGTCAGTTGTTCCTGATCATAGACGGCACCGATCAGCCGGATCCGGGGATCCTCGATGGAATGCAACTGTTCCGCGTAACGAGTGGGTGCGCGATGATTGCCCAGCACAATCAGGCGCCGACGGCTTCGCGACTGCCGAAACGCGCGCATAATCTCCAGCACATGGTTCTCCGGCTCGAGCCTGCAAACCACCAGGTAATAACCCGCCGGTTCGATCTGCCATCGGGCGAGGGGCTCAATGGAAGGGGCCGCATTCACCACTTCGCACCCGTAAGGAATTACCTCGCAGAAGGGAAGTTTGCCGTGGCGGCTCGCCAGACTCGTAGCCACAGCCGCAGCATCGGGGATCAAACGGTTGGCCGCATGAATCGCTGTCCATTCCATGAGCCGGAAATACCTCTTCGCCGCCCAGCCCCATTTGGCCCGCGCCCATTCCAGGCCGTCGGGATTGATCCAGACCTGTGTCTTCCACATTCGCGGTATCCAACAAAATGCCGCCGCCCCATAGCCGAGCATGTAGACAACGTCGTAGCTCTTGCGCGCCGCCCATAGGCACCGCACATCGTAAACAACGGTGGTAAGGGGGCCGAGCGAAGGCGCGCTAATGGAGCACAACTTCACGCCCTGAAACTCATCATCCGCGGATCGCCGGTTGCCTTCGCAAAAGACCGTAACTTCGTGGCCCATTTTCGCCAGCCCGATGGCCAGCTTTTCCGCAAAGGTTTCAAATCCGCCGTATCGCGCCGGAATCCCGCGCGCGCCTAGAATCGCCAACTTCACTGTTCGATTACCTCATCTTTTTATCCGGGGAATATCTGACTTACCGGAGTTAGCATCGCGTCCCAGCTTTTCATTGTCGAATACGGTTCGACATATTGAAGCGATTTGCAGTAAAGCGCGAAGCCCACGATAGCCAGAAATAAAACATAAAGAACACGCGCGCTTGCCTTCAGCCTTTCGAGAACCACAATCAGGATCAGCAGCCAGAACACATCGAACAGGTAGAGAAATCTTGTCGCCAGACCGGTGTTCCATCCGAAAACCAGAAACAGCATGAGCCCCACGCCGCAAGCGAGAGTAGCCATCCGCTCGTGCAGCGTCAGCTTCTTCCACAGCAACAAGAGCGGAATTGCGATGGTCAACAGATGCGCTAATGCGTACCAGGAAATAACGCGTAGATCGTTTTGTTCCGCGCCGCCATTCAAATACTCCGAGATGCGATACAGCCCCGAAAGTAAATCAATCATGCGTTTCATGGTCACCGAGGCCAACGCGCCGATCGCGATCAGGGAATACATCCACGTCTTGGAGCGGAATCGCGCCCCGGCCAAGATGAGAATCAGCAGCGGAAGGGCCACAATCACCGAGAAATGAAAAACCAAGGCCACGAAATAAGTCCCGACGGCGCGGCCTTTGCGCCCGTTACAGGCGAGATATAAGCTCAGAGCCATGAGGGGAATGGCGACTGCGGCCCGGATTTCGGTCATCTCCAGAACGATGTAGTACTGGCAAAACAGAAGATAGAAAAACAAAGTGGACCAACGCTCCAGGGACGTGGCGACGACGAACGCCCAGGTCGCGCTCAGCCCCAGCAGCGCGTAAACAAACGCCACCGCGGAATAAGAAAGGCCAACCCCGGCGACACAGTAAGAGATCAATGCGAATGCCGGGTCCCTGATCCAAGCCACAAGCGGAGCCGCGCCCGATTGAATGAGATCGAACCAGAAGACATAATCGTGAAAGTCCCGGTCCACGCCGGGCGAGCGCATGCCCGCGAACGCGGCCAAGGCAACCAAAATCAAAATGAAATACATGCCCTGCGCCACGCGCCGCATAGGGACGTCGTTGATGAAGCAGATGACAATTCCGCTCGTGACCAGCGCGTAGATGTAAAAATACGGAGTCATCGTTCCGAAAAGGGTCTCATGATTCCCGCAACTCCCTCCCGTATGGCTCGCAACATCTGCGTAAAGCTGCTCCATCGTTTTTTGGAGAGCCACGCGTGAACCAAGATGTACTTGGGGACGTAGATCAGCATGGTAAGCCGCCAGCGCCAACTCATGCGTGGCTCTCTCAGCAGGTATATGGCGTTGCGGACAATGTAATAGTTGCGCGCCGGGCTATGCAGGTTGAACTCTTTACCGAACAGGTAACCTGTGGAGTCGCCGACGCTGTGCCGCATCACTACGGTTGGCGCAATATAACTGAGATAGCCGAGGCTCCGCGCCCGGTATGCCCACTCCGCGTCTACCCAATCGATAAAGAGTTCATCGCGCATCAAACCGACCTTCTTCAGGATGCTGGTGCGAATGAGCGACCCGGACGCGATCAGATAGTCGGTTTCCACCGGCTCGGTTGCGGAATCTGGAATCGGAGACCAACGCATGTGCAGCCAGGAGTGACGCACGGCGCCGCATCGCCGCCCGTTCTTTTCGTCGATAAACAGCGGGCCCACGGCGGCCACTCGCCGGCCGGCTTGAAGAAGAGCCTGCTCGGCTGCGAGCAAGCCCCCGAGAGCGGTGTCCGGCAACCCGCTGTCCTGATCCAAAAGAAGCACATGGGTGTAGCCTTCGCGGATCGCGCGTTGGATGCCCGCGTTCTGTCCGCTCGCTAACCCCTTGTTGAATCCATAGGCGCGGTAAAACACCGGCCGCGAGCAACGAGCGAAACCCGCAGGCATGCGGCGGCCTTCGCCGGGCGTGTTGTCAATGACAAAAACTTTGTCCACTTGCCATGCAATACTATCGGCAAGCCGGGTGAGCAAATGAGTTTCCGGCTGATAGAGAACAATCACCGCGGCGATGCTGGCGCGCCTGCTTTCCCCGCTCCATTTATCGGGAACGGTCATTTCCGCTTCCGCAATGTAGCGATCGTCACTCTGCATCTCGCCCCCCTCTAGCGATGCGCGCGGGCAGCCTTTGGGCAACGATCCAATTGGTCACGCCCAGCGACCCGTCGGTGGCGAGACTCGACCAGGCCGCTCCCACCCAGCCATAGCGCGGGATTAGCCAAAGATTCAAGCCGAAATTGAACGCCGCGGCGCAGAACTGCGCGAAGGTCCGGTAGCGTTGAAACCCCAAGCCGGTGATGGCGCTGCCGGTAAGTTGGTGCACGCCGCGAAATGCGGGAATAAGACACAGCCAGCGCAAAGCCGACACGCTCTGCTGAAAGCCGCGGCCGATGACGTGAGGAATCACGGGGGCGGCTGCAAACATGACCACTGCCATGGCGATTCCCAGCAACGCTCCGCGTTTGGCCAGCCGGGAAGAGAGGCCGGTTACGCTGGACGCGCTGTGCACGCCCACCCGGAAAAAGCGCGGCAGCACAGCTGAGTCCAAGGCGATCACCGGTATGGTAGCGATATCGACAATCCGATACGCCATGGTGTAAATCCCGTTCGCCACATTCATCCCATAGTGGCTCAACATGGTCTTGTCGATGTCGTTGTATACGGATTGCGTCGAACCGGCGATGGAAAAATTGAATCCTTCACCGAATCTGGAGACAAACAGCGAGGGGGCGAACCGGGGCTGGCCGAAGCGCGTCAACACAATGCTGGCGCCGGCGATCGCGGCGATCACGGAAACCGCAAGCGACCAAAGCGCCCATTGCCAAGCCGTGGCCCGATGCAGCAGTAAGGCCATGACGATCACGGCCAAGAGCCGCAAAGAGCTGGTCAGCAGCCCCGCGATCGCCGTCATCCGCAGTTGCTCGAAGGCCTGAAAGACCTGGCCGGCGCCAATCACAAGTTGCTGAAAAATACACTCTCCCAGAGCCACCGGTAGGGCCAGAGACGCGCTCGCGGGGTTGAGCAAATGCGAGGCAAGAAAATAGAGGATCGCCGTAAGCAGCGAACCAACGGCGACGGTGGCGAAAAGAATGTTGCCCCAATAGACAGCGAAATTTTCGGCGTCAGCACTCACATAGCGCATGAACAGCAAGCCCGAGCCCAAACCGCTATAAGGCGTAGCCATGGAGACAAAAGCAAATGCGCCGGCGAAGATTCCATATTCCTTGACACCCAGCAATCGCGCAAGCAGGATGAAATACCCCGCGCGCAAAACCACGTTCATTCCCTGGCCGATGAGCATCCAACCCGCGTTGCGCGCAAGGGGATTGCCGCGAATCTTTTGGATTTCGACGCCGAGGAGTGTCATATGCAGGCTGACGCCGCAGGTGTGGCCGCAAACAACGGGTTGAGGTGGCGGGCCAAGCAGTCGACATTGCCCGCCGCTGAGATCGCAGCAAGCCCGCCGAACTCGAGGAAACGGTCAAACATGCGCATTCCCGCGACGCAGGCGGGGAAGCACTCGGCGGATATGGTCCAGCTTGAGCGCCGATTCAGGATCGCTCTTCATGCGGGCATAGCCCGCCACCAAGAAAGCGCCTACGATACCGATGATGAATCCGCCGAAAGTAGATCCGAGCACAATGTAAATGCGTTTGGGAAAAGACCGCTTGTCGGGGGGTAGGGCGGGGTCAACGACTTGAATAATGGCTCCCTCCTTGGCTTCGTCGAGCCTGGCGAGTTCGTATTGCCGCGCCAGAATCTCGAAGATGGTCTCGTAATACTTCACGTCGCGCAACTTGCGCACATATTCGAGCCCTGCCTCCGGAACCAGGCCTTTGGGCACAATCAGCCCGTCATCAGTCGCCTGCGATCCGCCTAACTTCGCTAACTGCGCGCGCAAGCTACTCAACTCCTGCTCTGCTTGCACTAACCGCGCATTTTGGCCGGTTGCATAGGTTTCCATGCCTTGAATCATCATTTCGTGCGCCGCGATTTGCGCGCGGAGGCTCGCCACCGTCTCGATGAGAGCGCGCGCCTGGCTGTCCAATTGGATCAGTCCGGTTTTCTGCTCCGTCTGCTTAAGCGCCTCTTCGGAGTTAGCCAGGTTATCCTTGGCTTGGACCAGTTGCTGCTCGAAGAAGAGCCTGCGCTGCGAAGCCTCGGTGATGGCTAGATGCTCCGATAGCTTCCTGAACGCGTTCACGTAACCGTTCGCGATTTCCGCGGCGCGTTGCGGATTGGGGTCTTCCACGGCGATATGGATCAGGCCGTCCTTGGCGTTACCGTCCACTTCCGTGCGATGCTCGAAGGTTTTGCGGGCGTCGGAGAGATAATGCTTGCGATACTCCTGCATCAACCCGAACTGGCGGATCACCACATCTTCTACGCTGCGGCTTTTCAGCATGCCCACATACCTGTCGTTGGAGTTCTTGAGCCCCAGGCTGTTGCCCGCTAGCGCAGCCATTCCTGCCAGCCCACCCATTCCTGACGATCCGCCCATACCGCTGAGTTGCGAATCCAGCATGGCGCTCAGCGAAGAACTCTCTTGCGGAGGCAGCAACGTGACCGTCGCCGTGTAGCGTTTGGGCAGGAGCAGCGACACCGCGACCGAAAGCAACGCAAAGGACACGGTAATCCAGAAAATCACCCGCCAGTGGTCGGCAAGGATCACCAGGATGTCGAGCAGAGAGAGATTATCCGGCGTTTTTGCGCCGTTCTCCGCGCCGTCCGGCAGATACGAACTATCGGCCGGTTCGTGCAATTCAAAGAGCGGGGTTTCAGTAGCCATAGTTGCCGCCGGTTTCGCAAAGGGCCAGCGCGTCCCGGTTTGCGGTAGCGCTCGGTTTCCAGTTACTCGCCTAGGGCGCGATCACGGTGAAAGCCGCGGCACCCAGTGCGTATTGCGAGAACAACTGCGACCAGTCGAGCAGGCCGCGCATCGCTGAAGGCTTCAAGGTCTTCTCCGGAACCACGATCGTATCGCCTGGATTCATGCGCAGATCGTCGAATTCGTTGCCCCAAAGTCCCTTGCTCATGCTGTAACTGATTACCTCCCCATCTGCGCGGATCACGAACTCGTGTTTCCTGTCGGCATCCCTGTTCAAACCTCCCGCCAGGCGTAGATATGCGCCCACGCGCAGTTCTTTCCTGTACAAGAAGGAACTTTGGTCGTACACCGCGCCCACCACGTTCACGTTGGAAGGCGCCGGTGGCACGACGAAGCGGTCGCCATTCTCCATAGGAATATCGGGAAGACTGTCCAGACCGGCGCTGTCAGGTTTGAATTGCAGCACAATCCGTCCCGTAGCGCGAATTTGCCGCAGGCTGGCAAGCAGGTCTCGTTCCATGCTTTCTGCCGCCGCGCTGCTGGCCAGGTCGCGCGGTGACGCCACCGGCGTCGCCGCCAGCTGCAGGGCTCCGCGTTGGATGCTCAAGTTCATGCTCTGCACGTATTCGTCGATCCGCGCCTGTTGCATCACGCGCGTCGATTCGCGCGTGAACTCCGAGCCGTAAAGATACGCGTTGGACGTGAACCCGCCCGCGCGCTCCACCAATTGCCGAATCGTCTCGCCAGGTCGAGCAGTATAAATGCCGGCGTGCACAAATTCACCTTCCAGACGGACCAGTTTCGTCTGCTGGGCAATGGGCACGCGGATATCAGCTTGGGAAAAAATGGTGACAATATCGCCCGGCTCCAGCTCAAGATTCTGCGATGCGTCATGTTCGAGCACCAGCTTGCCCAGGTCGAAAGGAATGAGTCTGGTCTTCAAAGTTTCAGGATCGAGCCGTTCAATGACCGCATAATTCCAGTCGATATCGGGAGCGGGAAGTTCCACGTCGGTGCTCTGCGCGGGAAGACTCGACTTCTGACTCGATAAATTCGCCTCTGCGGCCGCCAAAGAGGTTTCGCTGGGAAGCTGCTGCGCATTGAAAGGGCGCTCCTGCTGCGCTCCCGAGTTCTCGGACGCCGCTGCCGACAGACTTTGCGGGGTCGCCGTCTCTTCTGGTTGCGTCCCCGGCTGGCTGCCTTGCGGGCCAGTTTGGTTTGCCGCCGCCATACCTCCTCGAGAAGCGGCGGGAGGCATGGGAACCGGATAATTTGCAGCGGGTTGGTGGAGATAATCCAGGCTCGGCAGGGGTTCGAATTCCGGCGCGGGCAATCCGAGTTGCGTTCGGCGCCACCAATAATTCCGCGTCAGCAGCGAATCTTTGTCCGGGATCAGATCGCTGATGCGCATACCCGCGCGCCAGGCAAAGCGGCCCGGGTTGGCCGTGTTTCCGCGCAGGGTCACGGTCTTTAGATACATGGGTACGATAGAGAAAACACGGATCAGGTCGCCATTCGCCACCGGCGAAGCCAGGCCGGCGGCGTCATAGGCCACCTCCATAGCGTACCGGTTGCGATGCTCGTCGACGCGTTCGATGGAAATCCGCGCCTGCGCGGCGACCTCGGATGCCCCGCCGGCGTCCGCCAGAAATTGTCCCAGGGTTTCCCCGCTGCGCAATTCGTAGATGCCGGGATTGCGCACGCTGCCCGTCATCGCCGCCTGAGCGCCAACCGGCGGAACGAAGATTACATCGCTATCCTGCAGCTTCACGTCTTTTGATTTATCGCCGTCAATCAGCAAACGGTAGAAATCGAACCTGGTCATCACCGTCCCGCCGCGGCGCACTTCGATGCGGCGCAGAGAGCCCTGCACCGAGGGTCCGCCACTCGCGAACAACGCGTTCACCAGCGTGCTCAGCGAGCTCACTGTATACACGCCCGGCCGCCGCGCTTCTCCGGTCACATAGACCTGGATAGCGCGAATCTGGCCCACATCCACGGTCAAGTCGAAGTTCTTAAAGACGCGCCCCACCGCCTCCCGCAGGTGCGCGTCGAGCGCGGAATACGGCAGGCCGGCTACGTGGATCGGGCCCACTTGGGGAAGATATATATCGCCCGACCGGTCCACGCGCACGTTGGCCTGCGTGTTTACCTGACCCCAAGTGCGGATGCGGAGTTCATCGCCCGGACCAATGACATAGTCGGGAGGCACGGGCGCCATGTTCAGCGGCGCAAACGTCGATGGCACGCTGCGAAACAGGTTTTCACCGTAGATGGGCAGGATCTGGTTCGTCGTCGAAGCGACGAACTTCTGGAATTCCGTGAGCGGCTCGGGCGCAAGCCTTGATGGCTGTGGTTGATTGCTCGCCGCCTGCGGCGGAGTCGGTTCCTGGAGGTCGTAATAATTCTCTTGCAGCGGAGAAACCCCGTAATCGCCACCTGCCGTCGAATGCGTCCGCGGAAACGCCGGCGGACTCATCTCCTCCTGTCCCAATCCGAAGCACTGGGCCGTGGTCGCCATCAAAGGATCTGAACAATCAACGCCGCTCTGGGCGCCGTCCGGGTAACTACCTTGCGGCGACTCGCCGCTGCCGAGCGGAACCTGCGCGCAAAGCGCCTTTGACAGCGAAAAGACGAGCAGTAATATACCTAACCGTCCCAGTCCTGGAACGCGCCCAGCGAAGCCTTTGCGGCTCGCGAAAAGGGGTGAACCCGATTTCCGGCCAGCGTCCGAATTTGCACGCGCGCACCCACGCGATTGTCGCCGCCGAACGCGCGTTGCGCCCATCGGCACTTCTGCATATCCATTGGGGAAATCTAATAACCTTTCGACCGCTATCACCCCGTTCGCATTGCAGAATCCGGTGATGCCTATCGCAACACAGAACCCCTCTTAGATAAAAGTTGATGCCGCGATTCGGCAAAAGGGTTGCACCGCCCGTCGCGCGCTGGGCGCAGGCGGCGCGTCTGTCGCTTCGTGCATCTATTTCAACCAGAAACGGACATCGGCTTCTTGCTCGCAGATGCAACGCAAGAGACCGCAGTTAGAGCTCGGCTTGCGATGGAGCGAGGGTGAGTTGTTCCTGAAGCATGTTTCGAGAGTTCGGCTTTGCGCAAAGACACTTCTTAGCTCGCGCGCCCAAGGCCCGGGAAAGAAACGGTCTGTCGAAGGGGCGTGAGAACTAGCTGGCGCCGTCACGCATTGCGATCTTGTGCTTCAGGAATCGCGAGGGGGTGAGTTCGTCCTGTCGAAACCCGGGTTCGAACATGCAACTTTTGGCCGCTGCGTGGTCTAACTTAAGAGCGCGGAGCCATTCCTTGAACAGGCGCGAAGCAATTCGCGTCTGTCCCTTTGAATCGAGCTGAAATTCAATGCCTGAATGTTGCCTTTACGCACCGATTGAAAGCCAAACGGCTCGTGCATCCATCAACGGAAGGGAAACAAAACGGGAGCGAAAGCCGGGGAGAATCCAAATTAAACGGTATCCATCGCAACACAATCGGCAACGGAGC
>JASHTU010000327.1 GCA_030040395.1 Acidobacteriaceae bacterium | reverse complement strand
TCACCCATCGTGGGATTTCCGCACCGCCAAAATGATCCTATCGTTGCTCATAAGCAATCTGACGTTGCACCGAACTTCGTCTTGCGGAGTTTTCATTTCGAGGGCGAGCAGCGCGCTTGGTCAGAGAACGATCTTTGAGGTGTGAATTGAAAATGAATAAGAGGCTTTTCGGCGGCCTGATGATGGCGGCCGCTTTGATCGCGGCTTTGAGCCCCTCGGCTTTTGGCCAAGCTACCAACTCCAACACAGCAACCGTTTCGCTGACTGCCACCCTTCCTGAAGGGCTGAGCATCTCGGCAACGCCAACTGCCACGTCGTTTACCCTCGTCGCCGGCGGAACGGCGCAAGCCACCGCGCCGGTCGCGATCACCCAAACCTGGGTGCTGAACGCGAGCCGCGCAACAGTGACCTTGATCGGATGGTTTGCCAATGCTAGCCAGGCCCTCACCAGCGGCGGTTCCTCGCCGGTCTACATTCCCACTTCGGAAGTGTTGGGCCAGGTGACGACCGGTTCGCCGACCACGTTCACCGCCTTCACCGCAACGCCGGGAACCGGCCAACCCGGAGTAACGGGTGCAAGCCTGGTTCTGACCTCGACTGCGATCACCAACACGAACCGCAGCGCGACCCGGACCGATAACCTCAACCTGGAGATCAACCTGACCAGCCAGCCGCAGTTGCCGGCAGGCAACTATACGGGCACGCTGAATCTGCAGGCGCAGGCTCTGTAAACGTTTGCGATTGCATTGCGCCTTCGTGACATCGTGTAAGGCGGCGTGACCTTCCACCCCAGCAAGCAAAAATTACTTGCTGGGAACCCAAAAAGGAAAGCGCCGCTCGATTTCCGGTTGCGCGAAAGAGCAGAATCGAGAACGCGGTTGCGGTAGAGAGGATGACTGCTGTGCTGTTGCGAAGACTGTTAGGGGCCGCGCTGTTGTGCTCGGGGGTTTGTTCGCTTGCCCAAACTGTGTCGCCGGTGATCGTGGAGTATAAGGCGAAAGCCGCCGGACAGATCGCCCTCCTCAACAATACGCTGACGCCTCTGGCGGTAGTGTTGGAGCCAAGGAGCTTCAGCATCACTCCCGATGGGAACGGAGTTTACCGGCCCCTCGATGCGGACATTCACGTTAAGTTTTCTTCCACGAGTTTTCGCATCGATCCAGGCCAGACCTATTCTGTTTTCTATTCGGCGACGGCGGATAAGCTTCCGGCCTGGTTCACGGTGTATTCCGTTTTTTCGAAGGTGCAGCACGGCGCCGGGCTGGACGTGCGCATTCTTCTCCCCCATACGGTCTACATTTATCCGAAAAAGCAGCCAGCCAAGGTTCAGGTCGAGGTGGGCCGCGCGGTCTATTCCGCGCAGTCCGGCAAGGTGGAGTGCGACCTCGAAAACAAAACGCCTGACCTCACCAGGGTTCAGCAGGTGCAGATCGCTGCCGGAAAGAAATCGGAAACCGCCGCTGGTTTTCCGCTTTTGCCGGGTGAACGCCGCCACCTGGAAGTGAGTTGGGGTGAGAAGGGGCCACCCGAGACGATTGCGCTCGAGTTTGCGCACGACACTCTGAAGCAGCCCATCAGCACAGGCGGCCAGTGATGCCCGGTGGAACGGCTGGAGGCGTAGGCGCATGCGAAGCTACTGCCTTCTTCTCCTGATGACGATTTTCCTGCCGAACCTGCCGGCTCAGGTGTTCGAGGTCAATGGAGGCTCCTCCAGCCTCTATCAGGCCCAGGGAGGAACTTTGTCGGCGCGCGGGCCGAGCTACGATGCCTCGCTCGGGGCCGGCATCGTTGCCGGCAAGTTTGTGGGCGGGGCGAAGCTCACCAAGGTCATCGGGCGCTCGACCTATTTCGCCGGAGACGACTACATTCCGTTTATCCTTCCCACGGACACGTTCGATTCGAGTCACTACCTGGTCGCGGTGGGTGCGGGAGTCAAAAGCAATTGGGGCGGCACGGATGTTTTCGCCTTTGGCGGAGCCACATCGAACTCGTTCGACAGCCCCTTGTTCGAGGGTGTGCGCGCCGAGAGCCCAGCCGGGATTCTCTTTCTGAGGAAGCAGATCGGGGCCCACCTGGCGGCGACCTCGAATATGGTCTTTTCAAAGCAGACCACGGCGATCGAGGGCCTGGAATGGCGGCCCGAAAAATTCTTGAAAGCTGCACTAACTGGCGGCGTGGGAGCGAACCAACCTTATGGGGCGGCCAGCTTCGATCTCACTTGCCCCAAAATAGACGTCAAGGCCGCCTATATTTCGGCGGGCAGTCAATTCCATCGTGTCGCCGTAGCCGCGCCATTGATGAGTGAGCCCGACCGTGAGAATGTGCTGGTGACCTTCAGGCCATCGAGCTTTATGACCTTGAGCGCGGGGCGAAACAACTTTCTCTCTCCCGTCGGCAACACACCAACGGAAGTCCGCAGCAGTGTGGACAACGTATCTGCGGGGCTGCAAGTGGCTGGGACCGGCCTGACGGGCTCCCTCTACCATTCGGCATTCCAGGGAAACTCAAACGACGCCACCGTCTTTTCTGCGGAGCGGAACCTCCTCCCGCGCATGCATGCCTCAGCAACCTTTCTTGAGAGCCGGCCCAACAATGCGCCGCGCACGAAAGCGTTCGTCAGCAATATTACGGAGAGGGTGACGCCGCGTTTGAATGTCACGCAGCTCATCAGCCGATCGCAGGGCCAGACAACGGTTTCCTTCGGCGGCGGGTTTCTTTCCAATCCCATGACGGTCAGCGCCGAGTATCAGACATTCTACGTTCCGGAACGGAATTCCGCACCATTCGAACAGGCTCTGATTGTGGATGTGCAATTGCATCTGTTTCACGGGGTCACACTGCACGGGGCCAGCTTTGTGGCGCCGGATGGCGGTCTTCGTTACACGGCGGATACACAGGTCGTAACTGTGCGCCAGGGCAAATTCGTTCCTCAAGGCGTTGGGGGAGAAAACAACCTTCTCCGCGCATCGATCGGGAACATGCTCCTCCAGGGCACAATCATGGATAGGGATAAGCATCCGGTGGCGGGCGCCGCCCTGATGATCGATGGATTACTGGTCTATACCGACGATGAGGGAAGGTTCAGCGTGCGGGAACGCAAGGCGCACACGCATCAGCTCAAGATTCTGGTGGACCAATTTCTGGACGGAGGCGCCTATCGGGTCGTCTCGGCGCCGGCCACAATCTCAAGCACGTCGGAGGATCGCGCGCCGGGGACGGTGATCATTGTGGAACATGCGGCAGGGCCTGGAAAGTAGAAAGAATGCGCAAGGCGGTTCAATTTGCGCTGGTGATTTGGGCGCTGGTCAGCTTCATGACATGCACCAGCCCGGCCCAGGCGATTCGCGTGGCCAAGGTCCAGGCCATTTCTCCAGATGCGTCCGTCAGTTCTTTGAGCATAACGGCCAGCCCCTCCTCGGTGAGCTTCGGCCTGGTTTCCAAGGGCATCGCGCAGGGATCGAGCGCGATCAACATTACGACGAAGTGGGGCGGAAGTTTGTGTATCTACTCCTGCACCGTCAATCTCTACGCCTATTTCTCAACCGCTGCCGCGGCTCTTTCCGGGGGCGGATCGCCAGTGGTGAACATTCCGACTTCGGAGGTGCTCGGCGAGATGCCAACAGGATTGCCCACCACCTATACGGCCTTCACGCAAAGCAATCCGCTGGGCGGAGCAGGAGCGAGCCTGGAACTGTTTACGCAGTCCTTTACTCTGTATACAGGCGGCGGATCGCGCACCGACTCGCTGAATCTTGAAATCAATCTCGCCAACCAGCCGCAACTGCCCGCCGGATCCTATTCAGGCACGCTCTACATTCAGGCGCAGTCGTTATGATTGACTTGCCGGACTGACCGGTGAGGCATGCGCCGTAGAAGGGGCAGGGAATCGCGCCCAAACGATAAGCGCCTCCCGGGATTGCCGGGAGGCGCTTGATAGTCGGCCGGGAAGGTTGCGTTTAGCGCCAGTAGTAAACACCGCCGACCATGTAATAGGGGCGGTAGTAGACCGGTGGATAGTACCCGTAGGGATAACCGTAGCCCGCGTAGGGCATGACGGGCGCCCCATATGGAGGAGGATAGCCGCGGCGGTAGAGGCTCGGGCCGCCCTGGTAGAGACCCTCGGCCAGCCGCTGCGCCTCCGCCTCGCTTACCGGGGCCACGGTAATCGGCGCGCCCAAATGGAAGGTGACCAGCGCTTCGGCTGGAATCCAGGCCCGCGGGCCCGGAGTAGCCGCGGTTGCGCCAGCGCCAGCCGCTGCGCCCGCTCCCGCTCCGATGGCGCAGCCGGCGCCGCGGCCTACGGCGCAGCCGATAATGGTGCCCAGCAGCGCGCCGCCCACCGTGTTGCCAACGGTCTCGCCGGCCTTATTCGGTCCCTTCACTTTGAATTCATCGGTCGAAAGTGGGTAGCTGCGGCCGCCAAGGTCAAGCGAGGTGAGGGTAAGCGCCAGCTCGGGGCTGCCGCCCAACTGTCCAGCCTTTTTGACTTCAGTGACCACGCCGTGGAACGTGGCGCCACGCGGAATCGCCAGCACGCCTCCGTAGTCGACATCCCGGATCAGGGTGAATTGCACCGGCGTGCCGTCCACGGCCCTCTTGCTATCGACCGCCTCGCTGGTCCGCACCTGGAGCAGCGTTCCCGCAGGCACAGTGACAGGAGACTTGGCGAGCGGGTAGCCGGGAGCAGGAGGCTGCCGGTAGCCATAGGGCGGCTGCTGTGGATAGGGCTGCTGTTGCGGATACGGCTGCTGCTGCGGATACGGCTGCTGTGGGTTGGGCGCCTGCTGCGGATACTGCGGATAAGGAGAATACTGCGGACGCGGCGGCGGAGGCGGCGGATAGGTTCCCTGCGGAGAGGGCGATTGCGATGGGTACTGATTGGGGTTCGGGTATTGATTGGGGTTCGGATACTGATTTGGATTGGGGGCTGTGTTCGGCGCGGGATATTGCTCCGGCGACGGGGCCGCTTGCGGCGCATTTTGTTGCCCATCGTCAGGAGCGGGCGACGAAGATGCAGCCGGCGGATTCCAGGCTGGCGGCGCGGCGTCGGCGCTCTCGTCATCCTGCGGGTTGGGCAAGTTCTCCGCTTGCGCCGCGGCATCCGGATTGCCGATGCTCAGATTGTTGTGCACCTTGGTCACGCCCTGCACCTGGCCAACGATTGAACCCGCCAACTGCTTGTCAGCCTGGGTCGCGACCGTGCCTGAAAGCGTTACCTCGCCCTGGACGGTGGCCGCCGTGATGAGATCGTTCTTAAGCGCCTGTGAAGCGTCGAGGGCGTGAACCACATCCATCTCGATCTGCCCATCGGCGCGTTGGCCGCTGGCGGCAGGCGCGTCTTGAGCAAAAGCTACCGCCGCGCAAAGCACCACGGCTGCGGTCACCACCATGACCCGCGGCAACACCTTTTTAAGCACTTGGCCAATCATCGTTCTCTCCTCCACCGCTTTCGTCCTTTCATGGGATGCGCAAGGCGCCCTGAAACGACCATGTTTTTGCTCTGCGGTTGCGGCTCTGACCGGTTAGACGAGTTCCGGCCCTAGCCGTCGTGGGTAATAACCCTGCCGGAGGAGAAAAGTTCCGCCTGCCAGCGGGTGCCCGGGCGATGGAATGGGGTTTGGCTTCAGCGGTATAGAAGCGCCCGGTCAATGGCCGCGCAGACAGTTTTAAGCCGCTCGCCGGGGTCGCCCTTGAGGCGAAGGCGCATCGCGCGCCGCCCGCGCGATCCCAGGGCTGCCAGATCTCCGGCGGCTTGCGCGTTCATCCCGATCCTGCGGGCAAATTTCGTGCTTCCAAGATTGCGATGTGAAGCTCAAGTGAACCTTCGGGTTGGACGCGGCCGAACCACCGTACGTCCGCGCACGGGATCTAAAAGAGCAGACCGGCGGCTTCGTTTTCGACGGCGGAGATGAACGCGCGAAGCGCTTCCACTCGGGGTTTGGCCAGCCGCTGCGCATGGCTCAGATGCAACATGCCGGGCAATTGATCGGCGGCTCGGCGCAAAACCGGCAACACGCTGGAAAAGGTCGGATAGCGGGTGTCGCGTCCGATCTTCGCGACCGCGCGCAACACGCCGACCGCTCCCAACTGCTCGAGAATGTCGGCGTCGCGCAACAGGATCCCTTCGATCTCGTGGGGCTCGTCTAGCGGCTGATGGGTCCGGATCGCCTCCAACACGCGGTCCAGCTTGGCAGCCGGAAAACCCCACTTCGTGAGCAGTTCCCGAGTGTGCGCCAGGGTGTACGGAATGTGATCCCAGCGCGTCAGTTCTTCCGGGTCGCGCGGCCGATGGCCGGCGAAAACGCCGAGATCGTGCATCCAGGCGGCGGCAAACAGCACATCGTCGTCGTACTCCAGGCCCTCGCCCACACGGCAAGCCAAGGCGTAGAGCCGCGGCTGGTGGCCGTACTTGTCCACCGGCAGCGCTTCGGTGCGGATAAACCCGGCGACCGAGTCGCGCCAGTCGGAGGCCGTCATGAGGCAACGGCCCGGCCGGGGATTTTTTTAACTCGAGGCCAATTCGGCGTGATGCGAATCAGATCGAGGCCGCCCAGATCTTCGAGAACAAACCCGGGCGAGCGGGCCGGCACGGCTAAAATGCTCCGCGCCGGCAGATCGACCGCTGCGAAACTCTGCCCACTGATCCTTCCAGCGCCGGATGCGGCAAAAAGGTACGCCAGTCCCGGAGCGGCTTGGGTTTCGTCCGCCGCGTGCAGGCTGGCGCTGGTCCGATTGCCCTCTATGGAGATCCGCTCCAAGCGAAAATACTCAGTATCGATAAGAACCGCGCGATCGGCAAGAAGCTTGGCCGCGACTTTGCCGGCGCGCGTGGTCAGGCGCGTGGCTTCCAGGGATTTGGCGATGTGGAGTTCGCGCGGCCGGCCGTAATCGTACATCCGGTAGGTCAAGTCGCAGTTCTGTTGGGTTTCGAGCAGGATCGGCCCCGGATAGATGGCGTGCACCGTGCCCGCGTCGACAAAAATCATGTCCCCGCGTTCGACCCGCAGCAGGTTGAGACTCGATTCCAGCGTCCCGGCGTGAATTTCCTCTTCGACTTGGGCAAGAGTGGCGCCCGGTTTCAGTCCAAGGGCGACTTTTGCCTCAGGTTCGGCGGCCAGCGCGTACCAGCACTCGGTTTTTCCGCGCGGAAAGCCGTATTTCTGCGCCATCCGGTCATCGGGATGGACCTGTACGCTGAGCTTGTCGGCGGGAAAGAGGACCTTGATGAGGAGCGGCGACTCGGGCGAGGGCGCATCGGGTCCTAGTAGTGAGGCGTGCGCCTCAGCGAAGAGCGCATCGAGCCGCATCCCCGCATAAGGCCCGTCCGCGACGAGGCACTGGTCGCCCGTGAGCCACACTTCGCCGATGGGCTCGCCATTGGCGACCCGGTCATACCAGGGGCGCAAGTCACGGTAACCCCAAACCCGCGGGTCAAACCATGGCTCAATGCGAAAAGGCGCCAATTCCGGGATGGAGGATTGTGGTGTAACCGTCATGGATCTTAGCCGCCGCTGACTTCGCGGGCGGATCGGAAACGCCATCCTCACTTTAGCAGACAGAGCATCCTAAGCCCATTGTTGCGAGGCCGCTGCGCATAGGGACAACACTTCCCAGCTCTTGCTGCAGCGCCCGGATGCTCCGCCGTGGTTGGCCGTGCCGGAGAACCCGAGCGTCCGCAACTCCTGATGAGGCTTGGCGGTGGTTTTACGCCGCTTCCAGCGCTTTCGTCCGGAAGAGCATTCCGGCCGCGATCCCCCCCAGGCTCGGGATCACTAAGAATAGCCAGACCTGCGCCAACGCATGTCCGCCCACCAGCAGGGCCGGCCCCAGGCTTCGCGCCGGATTCACGCTCACGCCGGTGATGTGAATCCCGAAGATGTGAATGACGAGCAGAGTAATGCCGATCGCCAGACCGGCAAATCCCGTCGGCGCGCTTTTCTGTGTCGAGCCGAGAATCACGATCACAAAGATCAGCGTGGCCACAAACTCGAACACGATGGCCGAAGTGATGTCGTAACCGCCCTGGTAGCCGGGACCCCAGCCATCCTGCCCCAGCCCGCTGGTTGCCATGTCGTAGCCGCCGGTGACGCCGCGCGCAATGACCCACAGCACCCACGCGGCGAGCAAGGCGCCCAGGAACTGTCCTATCCAGTAGCCGATCATGTCCTTCAGGGACATCCGACCCGCGGTCCAGACCCCAAAGCTCACCGCCGGGTTCACGTGACCGCCGGAAATAGGGCCAATTCCGTAGATCGCCGCAACCTGCGCCAGCCCGAAGGCGAACGCAATGCCCAGGATGCCTACCTTGTCGCCGGCGATCACCGCCGTTCCACAGCCAAAGAGCACGAGGATAAACGTGCCCACAAACTCCGCAAGATACTTTTTCATCGTCCCTCCTCTGGATGATTCGCGCCGAAGTTTGCTGTCTTTTTCGGGTCCCGGTTTCGCGGCCTGCTGCGCCACGACGGTCGTTCTGCACCGGCCCCGGGGAAGGGAGTTGGAAGCGGCCGGCGAAAAGCGGCCAAAATTCAGGTGCAGGATTCCGCCCCCGGAGCATCGCAGAGAGCGATCGGCCGCGTCAAGTAAAAATCGCGCACCCCGCGCCTTGGCCCGACGCGCAACCTCGGAACTCTACGTTGAATGGCCGCGCAAGGGCGTGTTTATTTCTGGCGGTTCTTGACGCTGCATCTAAGAAATTTCCAATCCCAGCAAAAACCGGCTGGACGATGAGATGCCGCTGATTTTCCCGTCCGGGGGAATCCGTGTCTATCACTGCTCCTCAGCCCGCGCGCACCACGGCGCGGCGACGTCGCCCAGTTCACGCACTTAGTTTTGCTCTGCTTGTACTGTCGCCTGCGGTTGCCGTCGCGGGCGGTCCAAAGTACGTGGCTGGAACCAGCTTTTTCAATCCCGGCGTGCTGGGGCAGCCCGTCCACTGGTTCAACGGCCAGGTGAATTACTACGTCGACCAGGGCCCGCTGAACGCTGCGGTTACCAACCAGCAGGCGACGGCGATGGTGGACGCCGCGGCGAGCTTGTGGAGCGGTGTTCCCACGGCCGGCGTCACGCTGACT
>JASHTU010000326.1 GCA_030040395.1 Acidobacteriaceae bacterium | reverse complement strand
GTAGAAACCAGCCGAAGCCTCGTGCAAGCTCAAGACGTTTGGAACACGCTTCCGGATTCCGTGGAGCGATTCGAAGAAGACCCAGAGACAGGCGCGGGGTTGCGTGCGGTTGCCCAGTCCATGGTTGCTTTGCTTCGCAAGGGGGCCCGTTCGCACGATTTCAGAGGAGCGTATCTTGGGGCGTCTGACCTAACAGGGTTAAATCTCTCGGATATCAGCTTTGACGACGCCATACTGGCCGATACCAATTTCACAGAAGCGACGCTGGTTGGTGATTCTTTCAACGGGGCGAATCTGGCCGGCACAAAGTTTGTACGTGCGGATCTGCGCAACGCCAAATTCACTCTGTCACGCGAGATGGGTAGGTTCGGGATGCATCGAGATTACGTTGATTGGCAGATGCGTCGTTGGCCAGCCAAGGGCCTTATCAAGTACCCACTTAAAATGCCGAAGTTCGATTGCGCCGACCTCCGTGGGGCCGATTTCACAGGCCACACTCTCTTCTTCATCACCGTTGACCATTATCAATGGCCGGCGCCAGCCTTACCGGAAAACGCCCCGGATTTTCAAGGAGCGAACCTCAAGGGAACGGACCTGCGAGGAATTCAGATCGCTCAAGTTTCTGCTAGGGGCTCCCATTCATGGGCATTTCCGAACAGGTCCGCAGGTGGTTGGAATATAGAAGAGGGGTACGTCGCGTGGACCGCCAAGATGGATGCTACGAGACCTCTGGATCTGTCAGATGCCCGGGAATTTTCAGATGACCTAGGAATGATCAGCTTCGACTTCCGTGGAAGCAATTGGCAGGACGCGCAGTTGCCCCTTGCAGTTCGAGAGTGGTTTAAGAATGATCCGCCGCC
The DNA here is from genome assembly GCA_030040395.1 of Acidobacteriaceae bacterium. Taxonomy (GTDB): domain Bacteria; phylum Acidobacteriota; class Terriglobia; order Terriglobales; family Acidobacteriaceae; genus Telmatobacter. The sequence continues at coordinate 11,118 of JASHTU010000326.1, read as the reverse complement.
AAAAGACCAGCTTGGTTTCCAACCTTGCAAGTCGAGAGCAGTGCAGTAAAGATTCAGGGTATTTCCGCGAAGAAAAATCTTCGAGGGCTTCTACGTCTCTCTGTTTCCTTTAATTTTGAGGACGTCTTCTTGCTCCTCCTCCCCTTCCCGGCAGAGGCGGAGGACAAAAGAGACGAGGTCGGGACGGGTTGGTCGGCGATGCGGTTATTACGGGAAACCTGCTGCCCTGGAAAAACTGTACAAGCAACCGCGGATCCTTCGTCCGCTTCGCTGCGCTCAGGGTGCTCAGCACGATAGCGCGCAGAGGCAGGCTGGGTGGCGGATTCGCGATGGTTGGCCTGGGGCTGCTCGCCAACCTCCCAGGCGCCAAAGTGATTCACTCCGCCTGCGCTGGTATTCTGATGCCGCTCTTTTGAGATAAGGGAAACGGAGGGGAATTCATGGCTATAGCGAATACCAGGATGGCGCGCGGCGTTGGGCGGCATGGGGCGGGTTGGCGGATGGGCATTGCAGCAGGGATGGCGGTGCTGGCTTTGACGACGGCGAGTTTGCTTCAGGCGCAAGAGACGCGGAGGATGATTGCGCATCAGGCGCCGGCCGGGGGTGAGAAGCCGAACAGCAGCGCGGTTCCGGATGTGTACGCGATCACCGGGCATTTCGATCGCATCGTGGTGCTGCGGTTCAAATACAAGACCGATTTGCTGGCGGGGCTGAACCAGATGGTGAAGCAGGAACACATCCAGAACGGCGTGATTTTGGCCGCGGTGGGATCGGTGCGGGGTTACCAGCTTCACCAGGTCAGCAACCGGACGCTGCCTTCGCAGGACACCTACGAGACCAATCCCACTCTGGGGGCGGATCTGGTGAGCATGAACGGGTATGTCATCGACGGCAAAATCCATCCGCACATTACGCTGGCGACTCCGGACCGCGTGATTGCCGGGCATCTGGAACCGGGAACGCAGGTGTTCACTTTCGCGATTGTCACCATCGGGGTGATGAACGACGTGAATTTCAGCCGCCTCGACGACAGCTCGTACCGATAAGAGCGCGTGCGGGGATGGCGATGGTCGAGGGGCGATCCGTTATCCCCACCCCCGAGAGCGCTTCTCCTTCACATGAAGCCCTTGCAACTCCAATCGAAAATGGCGATTCTTTGAGGGAATCGACGCTTCAATTTCCGGCTTCGGCATACAGCGGAAGGAGAAGTGTTGTAGCCGTGACCGGTCAGCCTAGCCCTAGGCGGCGCATGGCGACGCGGGGCAGGGAGGAACCGGTTTTTTCGAGCGTCCACTTGGCCGCGGCCAGCCAGAGGGCGCTGCCGACGAGGACGATTTCGAGGTCGGCCCAGCGGGTTTGGCGCGGGAGGCCCGAACCGGGCAGGTGGTGGAGGAGCGCGCCTAATCCCCAGACGAGAAGCGCGACCGCGGCGCCAGCCAAGAGCGCGGCGAGCAGGCAGCGGCCCATCTCAGTGAAGTCGAGGCTGGCGAGCGAAACCATGCGCCGGTGGTGCAGCAGGACGGCAATGCTGAGGGTTTGCATGGCGATGCCGATGTCCGACGCGATGGCCAGACCCACGGCGCCCTGCCAGTGGAAGAGGGCGTTATAGATGGGCAGGGAGACGGCGGTGACGATGGTTCCCGCGACCATGGGGACGAAGGTGTTGCCAGCGGCGTAAAAGGCGCGCGAGTAGATGGCCTGCGCGGACCAGAGAAACAGGGAAAGCGAGAAGACGGCGAAGTAGAGGGCGCAGACGTTGGCCTCGGCCGTGGAAAAGTGGCCGCCGGTAAAGACGAGGTCGATGGCGGGGCGGCCGAGGGCGACCATGATGGAGGCCGCGAGCAGCCCGAGCGAGGCGACGCGGGAGACCGAGTCGGCGACGTTGACGGCGAATTCGTAACGGCGGTCCTGGGACCAGAGGCTGGCGAAGAAGGGCAGAGATGCGGCTCCGGCGGCTTGGGCCAGCATGGCCATGGGCGCGGTGAAGAACTGCTTTGCGTAGCTCATGAGGGAGACGGCGCCGCCGATTTTGGACGCGAAGTGGGCGATGATCCAGTTGTCGGCGGTGACGAGCGAAACGCCGGCCATGAGCGGCAAAGAGAGGCGCACCCACTCGCGCAGACCTTCGTCACGCCAGTCGAGGAGAAAGCGATAGTGGGCGCCGGCGCGGCGGGCGAAGAACCAGTTGAGGAGCAGCGGACCGCAGGCGGCTCCGCCAACGGTGCCGATGGCGAGCGAGGAGACGCCGATGCGCTTGACCAGCAGCAGTCCGCCAACGATGGTCCCGAGACCGTAGATGAGCGGGGCCACGGCCTGCACGCTGAACTGCTTGCGCACCAGCAGGACCGCGCCAAAGACGCCGCCAGCGAAGAAGCACAATTGGGCGGGCAGCAGGATGCGGGTGAGGAGCGTGCAGAGCGCCGCCTTGTGAGGGTCGAAGCCGTTGAACCACCAGCGCACGTACCAGGGGGCGAAGATTTCAGCCAGCACGATGGCCGAGCCCAGCACCAGGTACATCGTGGTGAGGATGACGGAAAGCGAGCGCTCGCCCTCGACTTCGCGGCCGGTTTCGCGATAGCGGGTGAGGATGGTGACGAAGGTGATGGAGGCGGCGCCGCCGACGAGGAAGTAGGAGATCATGTCGGGCAGGACGAAGGCGGCGTTGAAGGCGTCGGCCGAGACGCCGCTGCCGAAGAGCCAGACGATGTATTTTGTCCGCACCAGGCCGATGATGCGCGACAGGAAGGTGGACACCATGAGAATCACGGTGGCCGAAAAAACGCTGTGCGCGTAGGAGGGATGGAGAAGCCGCAGACCGCGCAGCCACCAGGAAGAGGCGCGCGGAGCGGGTTGAGTTGAGGACGAGCCTGTCACTTATCTCGATTCTACCGGGGATGCGAGTGGGCCGGGGGGGTGAGGATTCTTTGCACGGCGGGACTGCTGCCTGCGCGCTGACGGGATGGTTATGGCTTGGATGGCGGGTTCCTCGTGGGGTTGCCCGGGGCTTTGCGTCGGGCCGGGATGTGAGCGCGCGGTGCGCTTTGGCCTACAATGACGGCATGGCCGCCGCTTCGCCCTTACGCGTGATTCACACTGTCTGCTCGCACGATTGCCCGGACTCGTGCGCGGTGCTGGTGACGGTGAACGAGGAAGGCCGCGCCGTGAGAGTGGCCGGCGACCCCGGGCAGCCGATGACGCAGGGATTTTTGTGCGGCAAGGTGGCGAAGTATTTGGATCGCGTGTACGCGCCGGACCGGATTTTGTATCCCTTGCGGCGGAAGGCGGGCATAGCCAAGGCTCCGCTGACGCGGGGACGCGAGCACGAGGCCTTTGAACGGGTGAGCTGGGATGAGGCTCTAAACGCGGTTGCTGCGCGGCTGGCGGAAATCAGCGAGAGATACGGGCCGGAGTCGATTTTGCCGTATAGCTACGCGGGTACGACGGGAGTGCTGGGCTACGGGTCGATGGACCGGAGGTTTTTCCATCGGCTGGGCGCGAGCCGGCTGGACCGGACCATCTGCTCTGAGGCGGGCGGCCAGGCGTGGAACCTGGTGTACGGGAGAAAGCTGGGAACGCCGCCGGAGGACTTCCGGCTGGCCAAGCTGATCGTGGCTTGGGCAGCGAACATTCATGGGAACAATGTGCATTTGTGGCCGATGATCGAGCAGGCGCGGCGCAACGGGGCGCGGCTGATCGTGATTGACCCCTACCGCACGCGGACGGCGGCGCTGGCCGACTGGCATATCCCGATCCGGCCGGGTACAGACGCGGCGCTGGCGCTGGGCATGATGCACGTGATTCTCGACGAGGGCCGGGAAGACCGCGCTTACATTGACGCGATGACGCACGGGTTCGAGCAACTTGCAGAACGCGCCCGCGCGTACACGCCGGAATGTGTGGCTGGATGGACCGGCATGACGGCGGCGGAGATCGAACGGCTGGCGCGGGAGTACGCCACCACGCGGCCGGCGGCGATCCGCCTGAACTACGGCGTGCAGCGCGCGGAATATGGCGGGGCGGCGGTGAGGGCGATCGCCATGCTGCCCGCGTTGACCGGAGCGTGGAAATACCGCGGCGGGGGCGGGCAGCTTTCGACCTCGGGCGCGTTTGTGTGGAACGAGCAGACGCTGCGCAGGCCCGACCTGGCGCTGGCTTCGACCCTGGGGCGGGAAGCGCGGATGGTGAATATGTCTACGCTGGGATTGGCGCTGGAAAGCAGGGAACAGGGGAACGAGGGAACGAGGGAACAAGGAAACGAGACGCCGAGAGCTGAGGGATTTGAGACTCGCGGCTTGGACGGGGATGGGCCCGCGGTGCATGCGCTGTTTGTCTACAACGCGAATCCGGGGTCCGAGGCTCCCAATCAGAACGCGGTGCGGCGCGGGCTGGCGCGCGGCGATCTTTTTACCGTGGTTCACGAGCTCTTTTTTACCGACACGACGGATTACGCGGACTTTATTCTGCCGGCGACGACGTTTCTGGAGCACATGGACATTCAGGGTGCCTACGGGCACTATTTTGTGCAGCTGTCGAAGCAGGCGATCGAGCCGGTGGGTGAGGCGCGCTCGAACGTGTGGCTCTTCGGGCAGCTCGCGCAGCGCATGGGATTCACCGAGGCATGCTTCCGCGACACGCCGGAAGAGATGGTCCGGCAGGCGTTGGCGCCCGGACCGGATGGACGCTCGACCAACCCCGGCATGGAGAACGTCTCTTTCGAGGCGCTGGAGGAATGCGGGCACATTCCGCTGAGCTTCCATCGCGAGGGCTTTCTGCCGTACTGCTCGGGACCGCTGGAGACGCCGACAGGGAAGATCGAATTTTACTCGGAAACATTGGCGGCGTCCGGGGCCGATCCGCTGCCCGCTTTTACGCCGCCGGCCGAATCGCGCTGGGGTGAGAGGGCGGCGCGCTATCCGCTAGAGTTTTTGCCGCGCAAGGCGGACAACTACTTGAACTCAACATTCGCCAATCTTGCCGGGCATCGGAAGATGGAGGAGCAGAAGAAGCAACGCTTGGAAATGCATCCCGAGGACGCGCGCCCGCGCGGGATCGCGGAGGGAGACTTGGTGCGCGTCTTCAATGACCGCGGCGCGCTGGAGCTGACGGCGAAACTCAACTCGAGTTTGCCCGCCGGGGTGGTGGCTGCGAGCCTGGATTGGGCCAAGCTGAGCCCGGGGAGAACGAATGTAAACGCCCTGACCAGTGAGCGGCTTACCGACATCGGCGCGGGAGCCACGTTTTACTCGACGCTGGTGGAAGTGGCGAAAGCGTAGCAGGGGCCAGTTCTCAGTTGTCAGTTCACAGTGGTCAGTTGTCGAGGGCCGGCTTGGGGTGCGCGTTCGAAGTTGTCAGGGGTTGGGGTCGGGGTTGAGGACTGCCCGTCGCAGGCCGCGCACGGAGTTGCAGAGGTAGACCGCATCGGCGCGGCGCAGATCCTCCACGTGCAGGACGCGCTCCTCGAAATTGGGGTGCGTTTCAAGCAGATGGCGACGGTAGACGCCGCCGAGCAGGCCGCAGCCGACGGGAGGGGTGAGCCAGCGGCCCTCCTTCTCGACAAAGACATTGCTGATTGCGCCTTCTGTGATCTCGCTGCGCTGGTTTAAAAACAGCACTTCGTCGAAGCCGTCGCGCGTGGCCTCTGCAAAGGCGGGCGCGTAAAGGGGCCGATGCGTGGTCTTGTGGAAGAGCATGGGGTCGGCTGAATCGGTGTGCTCGCGAGCAAGGCGCACGCGCGCCGGGCGCTGCGATGCGCCGCTATCTTCGGACTCTTCATCGGAAATCCGCCATTGGCCGAGGTCATCGAGCAGCAGGCGCACCTTACGCGCCGCACCCTGGGCGAATGCGCGCGCGTGGCTCTCCAGCGCCGCCTTAACAGTGGCGCGATCGCATGGGAAGCCAAAATAGGCGGCTGAATCCTGGAGCCGGTCGAGGTGCAACTCGAGCAGGGGAAAGCCGTCCTTCCACAGCATGGTTTCAATCAGCGAAAATCGCTCCGGCAGGCGACCGGAGGGCCGCGTCAAAAACTCCGCCTTGAGCAGACACTCGCGATACTCCTCCGCCGCGATGGAGTCGATGATGATGCCGCTGCCTGCGCCCATCGTTCCGCGGCAGCCCTCGCGCTCACTCTCCAGTTCTAAAGTCCGGATGGCGACGTTGAAGACCGTCTGGCTTGGTGAGAAGAAGCCGATGGCGCCCGTGTAGGCGCCGCGCGGGCCGTCTTCGAGGCCGGCAATCAGTTGCATCGCACGCACTTTGGGCGCGCCGGTGACGGAGCCGCAGGGAAAAAGGGCGCGGAAGATGGCCGCGAAGCCGACATCGGCGCGCAATTCGGCCGTGACCGTTGAGGTCATCTGCCACAAGGTGGGATAACGCTCGACGGCGAACAGCTTTTCTGCGCGCACGCTCCCGGTGCGCGCCACGCGCCCCAAATCGTTGCGCACCAAGTCGACAATCATTACGTTTTCGCTGCGGTTTTTGGGGTCGTTGCGCAACCACTCGGCGAGGTCGCGGTCTTCCCGGGTGGTGCGCCCGCGGCGGGAGGTGCCTTTCATGGGCCGCGCGGTAATGCGGCGCGCGCCGCCTTCATCGTCGACGCGGAAAAACAGCTCCGGCGAAAAAGAGAGAATGCGCCGGCCCTCCCGCCAGTGGAGAAACGCGCCAAAAGCGACCGGTTGCCGCGCCCTCAGGCGTGCGTAGAGCGCCGCGGCGCTGGCAGCCGTGCGCACCCGCCAGGGCGCGGTGAAGTTGAGCTGATAGACGTCGCCGGCGCGGATACGCGCGTGAATGGCGGCGATCCGTTCCGAGTACTCCCCTTCCGCCAGGGCAAACTCGGCTTCCAGGTTGGGTTCCAAGACGCATTCAAACGCTGTTTCGGCCGCGGCGCGCAACGATGTCCAACCTTCCGGCGCGCCTTCCAGAAACTCCCCGGTCTCGCGATCGAAACGGAAGCCGCGCTGGTAAATCCCGAACCACGCCAGGGGCTGGCCCTCCGCGGGCGGCCGCATTTCAGACTTGGGCTCGAAGCAAATTCCGCACTCGTAGGAGAAGAATCCAGCCGCGGTGAGTCCCACAGCCACCGCGCTTTCAATGGCGGCAAAGAGGGCGGGAATTTCCGCCGGCTGATAGGCGGCGCATATGCGTAAGGGAGCCGTGAACAGACGCGTCCATGGCTCCTCGGCGTCTTGTGTGTCAGCCGTCCTGCTATCTTCCAGCAGAACCGTGCCGGCCGCCCCGTCCACCAGCGCGTACACCGCCGGGGGAAGGGAAGGACGGCGCTGCATCGGATGGTTACTTCACCGTGAGCACAATGGGCGTGGAGTTGGTGATGGCGGTGACGCCGTTGGTCGACTGCGCGGTAACCTGCACGGTATAGGTGCCCGCCGGGGTGGGGACCTGAGGCTCGGGCCCATGGTTGTAGTAGTAGTAAAGCGGATTGCACGCCGTTGTTCCCAGGGTGGCGACCAACCCGACCAGGGCCACGAGCGCAAGGCGCTGTAACCATCGCCGGCGGCGCGCGCCCCACGCCAGTCCGCCCAGGCCCAGCGCTCCGGGCAACAGCAACGACAGGCCGAGGGGCGTGTCCTGGCGGCTTTCAGGCGGTTGCGGTCCACCGCTGGTCCCGGGACCGTTGGTCGAAAGGACCATCAGGCTGGTGGGCGGACAGGCGGCCGCCGGTGAACCCGCCGGGCAGCTTGCCGGGGTGGTCGACGAAATCTCAAGGTTTTCGGGCGCAAACGAGCAGGAGGTAAGGCTGGGCAAGTTGGAGCAGGACAACGTGACAAACATGGGCGACGTAAGCGCCGCGTTGTCCTCGGGGGAGAGGGTTACGGTCAGCGAACCCGATTGGCCGGCGGTGAGCACCATGGGCAGCGTGGTGGGCGAGACCGGGGTGACCGAAACCTGAAAGTTGGGTGTCGAACTGGCGTCGGCCTGGATTTCCGTCGCTGGGGAAGTCGAGCTTTGGTGGGTGGCGTCGCCGGCATAAACCGCGCGCAGGTTGTGGTCGCCGCCGGACAGGGTAAACGCCGGGCTGGCTTGGCCTGAGCTGTTCAGCGCCGCTTGCGCAAGGAGCCGGTTGCCGTCTTCGATGCTGACCACGCCCTTGGCCGGCAATCCATCCGCGCCGGTCACGGTGACGTTGGCCGTGGCTTGCGTTTGTCCGCCTTGGGCGCGAGTTTGCACCCGCATGGCAGTGGCCGTGGATACCTCTTGCGCGGATGCGGCGGACAGCACGGCCATGGCCACCGCGAAAGCCGCTCCGGCTCTGGTCACAAGCCGCAATGCACGGCGATTCATACCTTTTACGTACACCTGCTCCAACTCTCCGGAAAAATCGTGGTTCGCACCCACCCGCACGCGCCCATCCGCTCTGCGTAGAAGCTTATTGTATCTGGCCAGGGCGCACCCGAGCCACCCGTGATGGGGCTGCAGGTTTGACGGTGAAAGTGCAAATTAGAAGGCAATCCAGGCAGGCAGAAAGCAAATTTGCCACGGAATGCGGGCGAGTTCTGTTCACTGCGCCGGCTCCTCCAACTTTGCCGCCCGGCGGCGCCGGCCGCTGAGAAGATAAATCGCGGCGCGCAGCTCAAGCAGAGGATCGGATGAGGGTTCGATGCCGTCCACGCGCGGAATGGGATCGAAGATGATCTGTTTTTGTTGCGCGGCGTTGTCGGTCACCGGTCCGGTCAGCTCGATGGCGCCCAGTTCGATCAGCTCGCGGCTTTCCGGCCAATGGACCGTAGCATCGCCGGTTACATCCTCAGGCGCGGCCACCTGCACCACAACTTTGAACCGGATGGGGCTCTTCGCCACCCGCTCGAGCAGTTCGTCGAAATGGTAGTTGGGCGCGAGCGCGGCCCCATCGGAATCGGCGAAGAACTCCGTGCCCGCCTCGGGAAGGATCCGGTAGCGGCCGAATCGTTTCTCTCCAGCGGCGTTAGTGAACGCGAAGGCGGTGACGGCGAAATAGGCTTGGCGCGCCAGGCTGGTGGGAAACGGCTTGGGAGCCTGGACAAACGCGAGCGCTGCCGGGTGGGCGCCGAGGAAGACCTCGACCGGTTTGGGCGAAGGCGCCTCCGTTCCGCTGGCCGCCGCGGCTTTGAGGAACTCCAGGAACTCATAGCCGTCGCGCGTGGGAAACGCATCGATGGAGTGGCTCACGATGTCGGTATGGACGTGCTCGGCGAGCTGGAAACGGATGGCGAGTCCGCGAGGGTTGGCGTCCGGCGCGGAGTCTGGAATCGTGGGCAGGCCAGTGGAATTGGAGAAGCGAGCCGTAACCGGAGTGCTGGCGCGCACGATGTGCGGGGCGCGGGTGAGGCGCCGGGCGCCCAGCGAGGGGGTGAATGTGCCGGTGAGCAGCATCCCTTTGGCGTGCGCCGCCCGGTAACCGGGGTGCAGGCCAAAAAGCTGATCGAACTGCTGCAATAAATCGTTCGCCAATGCGACGACGCGTTCATCCTGCGGCAAGGGCATCGCGGGACCTCCTCGATAGCGGCAGTGTACCGCAACGTGGAGTGGTTGCCAGCCGGACGGAGGCCGGGACCTTCTCTCGGAGCTATGCTTTTGGTGGAGGCGCCACGCAATGACTCAAACCGCTACCCGCCCGCAGCTTGCCCATTTGACCCAGGTTCTGGACGAACTGCGCGCCAAGGGAACGCATTTCCGGCTGCGCGTGCTCGACGACCAGCAGGCGCCGGTGTGCCACTATGACGGCCGTGAAGTGATCAACCTGGCCAGCAACAACTATCTCGGCCTGGCCAACGATCCCCGGCTGATCGAGGCCGCGATCGCCGCCACGCGCGCGTTTGGCGTGGGGTCGGGCGCGGTGCGCACCATCGCGGGGACGATGCGCATCCACATGGACCTCGAGGAGAAGATTGCGCGCTTCAAAAATGTCGAGGCCTGCGTGGTCTTCCAGAGCGGTTTTGCGGCCAACGCGGGCACGGTGAGCGCCATCCTGGGCAAAGAGGATTATATTCTTTCCGATGAGCTCAACCACGCCAGCATTATTGATGGCGCGCGCCTATCGCGGGCCACGATCAAGGTTTTCAAACATAAGGATGTGGCGCACTGCGAGCAACTGCTGAAGGAACTCGAAGGCGCGCCGGGCCACAAGCTGGTGATCACCGACGGCGTATTTTCGATGGACGGGGACATTGGGCCGGTGAACAAACTGGCCGCGCTGGCGGAGAAGTACGGCGCCATCATGATGGTCGACGACGCGCACGCTTCGGGCGTGCTGGGCCGGAATGGGCGCGGATCGGTGGATCACTTCGGGATGCACGGCAAGGTGGACGTGCAGGTGGGAACGCTGTCGAAGGCCATTGGCGCGCTAGGCGGCTACGTGTGCGGCTCGCACGACTTGATCGATTACCTTTACCACCGCGCGCGGCCGTTTCTGTTTTCCACTTCGCATCCGCCGTCGGTGGCGGCCACGTGCATGGCGGCGTTCGACATCCTGGAAAACGAACCGGAGCGCATCGAACGGCTGTGGGCGAACACGCGCTATTTTCAGGGCGAGCTGAAGCGCGCTGGCTTTAACATTGGCGGGGTGAACACGCCAGCCACGGAGACGCCGATTACGCCGATTATCGTGGGCGAGGGACGGGCAGCAATGGACCTGTCGCGGGCGCTGTTCGACGAAGGCGTGATGGGTACGGGGATTGCGTTTCCGACGGTACCGGAGGGCAAGGCGCGGATCCGCGCCATCGTGACCAGCGAGCATACACGGGCGCAGCTTGACCGGGCGCTGGAGACCATGGAGCGGGTGGCGAAGCGGATGGGGATACTACAATAAGGCGCAATGATCGCTCATCTGCGCGGCAAACTTATTTACAAGCAGCCTGGCCAGGCAATCGTCGAGGCCGGAGGCGTCGGCTACGACGTCGCCATCTCCGTACCCACGTTTACGACGCTGCCGGCGGTAGGGGCGGAAGCCGCGCTGCACATCCACACCCAGGTGAGCGAGGACCAGATCGCGCTTTACGGCTTTTTAGGCAGCGATGAGAAGCGGCTGTTCGAGCGGCTGATCACGGTGAGCGCGGTAGGGCCCAAGCTGGCCATCAAGATCCTCAGCGGGCTTTCGGTGGAGCGCACGGTGCAGGCCATCCGGGGGCA
>JASHTU010000325.1 GCA_030040395.1 Acidobacteriaceae bacterium | reverse complement strand
GCGTTGCGCCACCGCATCACGGAACTCGCATTACAGCCAATACGCCGCCCCGCCTCGTTGAGAGAATAACCCGCATCCAGCAGCGCCAACGCACGCCTGCGCCGGTCCTCAAGCAGGTAGGCGCTCCCCTTGAGCCTGGGCATAGGTGCTCTCCCCCTGAACGCCTATTATTGCATTCTTTATGCAGAGATCAATAGGTTATGGGCAGCGGCGAATTCCAATCGACCTCCACATCATTCTTATTGATATCCGCCAATGTCGCCGTTTGGACGTTCCCCATCGTTACCATGAGTTCGTACTGCAGGATCTCGAGGACCTTGGCCACGCCCGGCTCGCCGAACGCACCCAGACCCCACAGCATGGGGTGACCAACTCCCACGGCTGTGGCGCCTAGCGCAAGTGCTTTAAAAACGTCTGTACCGCGGCGGAATCCGCTGTCAATGAAAATGGGAACCCTGCCTTTCACTTCGTCCACAATCTCGGGCAGGACTTGAATGGTCGACATATCCGTTTCGGGTTCTCGTCCGCCATGGTTAGAAACATAGACGAAATCGATGCCGTGCTGAATGCAAAGAGCGGCGTCTTCGCGCGTGAGAATCCCCTTGATGCCGAATTCTCCCTTCCAGTCCTGGCGCATCCTGTCAACATAGTTCCAGTCCAGAGGAGAACGTGGCAGGTCTCTGCTCGTGTTGAATCCCTTTCCCATGAAGCCCGGGTTAGGCGCCGCCGCCTGCCATTCTGCTCCCAAGTCTCTGATCCCCGGGTACCCTGCCATTTCCCTGTGATCCCTCCTCGCTGTGTGACACTGCAAGCAACCCGAAGTATCGATATTTTGATCAACCCAGTTCCCGGTTTCCGGATTGCGGGGCGCTGCCGCGTCCACAGTCAATGCGATCGTCTTCACCCCCATAACTTCCAACCGCTTGAGAGCGATCTGGGTGTTGGAATACACCGCCGGGGCATAGATCTGCATCACCACCGGACGGCCGAGAGCTGCGGAGCAATCCTCCGGGGACTCTGAGCATCCCCAGCTCAGCATCTGCATCGTGTTTCGCGTCTTGCAGGCTCGGGAGACGGATAGTTCGCCATCGGGCATCCAGATGCTTCTCTCATCCGACGTTGGGCATGTGAAGATCGGGGCATCGTACGTATCCCCGAAGATCGTGAATTTCGTGCTCACCCCGCCCGGAACGCCTGAAACGCCTGACATGAGACGGCGGGGTCTCAGGAATACATGCTGAAACCCTGCGCGATCTGCATGAAGCGTACCTTCGCTGAAGCAGCCCGACTGAAAAAAAGCCCAATGTCCAGGAAACGAGCGGCTTAACTTGAGGTACATCGGCTCTTCGAAATCGAATACGTCGAGCGCCTGAGCGGGATCTGTAATCACGTTAGTATAGGTCCGGCCGACATCGGGGAACTCCCACGGAAGCGGATAATGGACCGAAGTGGGCAAAACTTGCGAAAGGGGCAAATCATGCCTCGACTGCGAGCCACCTGCGGCCTGTCCCTGCGAACGACCTACGACCTCTCCCATAAAGGCGGCTACGCCTCCGAGAGAGGCGATTGCAGGACTGGCAGCCAGGTACTGAAGGAATTTACGTCTCGTGCGACTGCGGTTCAACTCTGCTTCAACGACATACTGTTCTTGCTCTGACATCGGTCCTCCTTTTCGCACAATGCTCAAACGGAATTTTCATTCTGCCTCTCGGCGGGGGACCAGTATATCCGTCTTTTGCCTTCGCTCGCGATCTTACTTTTCATCCGTTTCCATCCCAAAGCTCCGGCTTGCCCGGCTGGGTCGCCTCCAGGACCCATAAACCATCAGTGGCTATTTAGTTGACTGCAGTGGGCCCAAGACGTTTTGGTAGTGCATGTGGACGACTGCCCGCTGGCAAGCCGCTGGATTGTTCTATATACTCCTTCGTTCTAATGCACGCCTACCTGCCCGCGCACGCTGTCGATCAGTTTGGCCGAATCATAGCCGACGCCGTCTTTGAAAACCGTCTGCACTTTCTCAATATCATCGATGTGCGCGGCCGGGTCGCCATTGATCAGCACCATATCAGCCTGCTTCCCCGGCGCGAGCGTGCCGATCGAATCGAGTCGGCCCAGAAACTTGGCGCCGTTGCTGGTTGCAATTTCGATGGCTTTGACTGGCGTGAAACCCGCCTCCACCAGCAGCTCCACCTCGCGCTGATCGCCGAAACCCGGCAGAACGCCGCCCATTCCCGTGGGATCGGGACCTGCGAGCAAGAGGCCGCCGGCGTTCACAAATGCCATTTCAAAATCCATCTCCTTGCGAAAGAGTCCGGTCATTGGCGATTTGAGCGACACTCGGGCGCGCGCGGTCAAGTAACTCCGCGCCGTGTCCGGGGACATGGCTTCAAGCACGCGCTGCTCGAGCGGCGGACGGCCCGGCACTGACATTTCGAACACCGGCAGCGTGGAAGTCACAGCTACATGTTGCTCGACCAATTCGTGAATTAAGCCCTGCACCTCAGGGCTGTCGATCTTTACGGCGAGCCATGACCGCTCGCCGCCGGCCGGGCAAGCGTCCGGCTTCTTATCGGAAACAAATTCCGTGTCGGTGAAGACCGGTCCATGTTCCAAGTCGTCGATGCCCAGCGAAATCGCCTCCGGCAAGGTAATCGAGCACAGGTGCCCGGTGAGCTTGAGGTGGCGCGCGTGCGCATCCTCAATGGCCGCGTGCAGTTCTGCGCGGCTGATGTTCATGTAGGCCTTGAAGGAGCTAGCTCCCTCGGCCATCCAGTAGTCCACTAAACGCCGCGCGTTCTCCGGCCCGGTTAGCTCGTGCATCTGCGCGAACTGCGTGGGCGCGCCTTCGAGGTAGGGCGCGGTAATATCCATCTCCGGTCCGGGCATCAGGTCCTGGCTGATGCGCTTCTTGATTTGCAGGTCGGCGTACGGCTCGATGCTGCCCGTGGTGCGCATCGTGGTGACGCCGGCCGCCAAGTAAAGCCGCGGCGCGGTGAACGGAATCTCGGCCACGAAGAAGCCCGGCTGCAGCAGGTGGCCGTCGGGGCCGCGCTGGTCGTCCGCGTCATGAGTCATGTAGAGGTGGTCGTGCATGCCCACTAGGCCGGGCATCACCGATTCGCCGGTACATTCGATCTTCTGGGCGCTGTCCGGGATCTTTGCTGACCCGGACGGCCCAATGGACTGGATCTTTCCGCCGGAAACAACGACGGTCTGATCGTCTTGTGCGGGCGCCCCGGTTCCGTCGATCACACGCACATGCACCAGCGCAAAATCCCGCGCAGTGACGGAGAGGAATGGCGCCACCTCAGGCCCTGGCGGCGGGGTTTGCGCAAATAGCGGGAACAGCAAAGCCAAAAACGCGAGCGCAAGCGGGAAACAGCGCTGCATGGAGGAACTCCCTCGGGTGAAAATTCCTTACAAGTGTATCCTAGCCGCGATGTTGCGAACTTCCCGGATCCGGCAGTCAAGAAGTCAAACGCGACGCGTTCCCGATTTCTGCAGCGACACTCAAGGTGCAGTAGACTCCTCCCTGCACCGCAAGCCGGCCGGTACAGGATCAAGAGCACGAGGCTAATGGAAAAGCGACGCGCTTCGCCTACGCCAAGACGGGTCCAGATGTTGACTACATTGCAATCTCACAATGGGCGGTCACACACTCAGAAGCGGCGATGCCGCGAGCTGCCTAGCTAAGAGATCCGATAGACGGTCGCTTTGCCTCGCGAGAGCGGATCCCAACCAGTCGCAATTGCGCGCCGAACATCGGATTCCACAGTCTTCACCGAGAACTTCGGTCGTTGCGGGATTTGGAATGCGCCGTTTCCCGTGTGCTTGTCTGGGAAAGGGTACTCCAATATCAGTTCCCGATGCCGGTCGTCATCGAAGTGACTTACTATTCCGTCCTCAGCGCCTCGACGGGTTCGATCTGCGCCGCCCGCCGCGCCGGCATCGCTGCGGCAAGCAACGCCACCAGCAGCACCGCGAGTGTCACCGGCACATACACCTCCGGGCTCATCGTCGATACGCCAAAGAGCTGGCTCTTCAGCACTCGCGTCGCCAAGAACGTTGCTGGCAGCGCCACCAGGACACTTGTGCCCACCAGTTTGAGCACGTCCCGCAGGACCAGCGCCATGACGCCCGCCCGATCCGCCCCCAGTGCCATGCGCACGCCAATCTCCCGCGTCCGCTGCGCCGTTGCATACGCCAGCACGCCGTAGAGCCCCACAGCCGCCAACAACATAGCGAGGACGCCGAAACATACTGCCAGCAGCGCCACCATCCGCTCGTCGCTGATGTTCTGGCTGATCTCGCCCTGCATTGTGGTCAACCCGTCCAGCACCAGTTTCGGGTCCACGTTACGCATCGCTTGCCAGATCAGACCCATCGCCGCCATCGGCGCGCCCCACGTGCGAACGTAGTAATACATCTCTGGCACGTTGGTCTGCTGCGCAACCGGGGCATATAATCCCATCTTCACCGTGCTGCGTACATTGCGATGGAGATAGTTCCGAACCACGCCCACAATCTGCAGGTTGTAATTCACTTTTCTGGCGCCCAGCGCCAGCATGTGACCAATTGCTTTCCGGGGACTCCCGAAAAACTGGTCCGCCAGCGCCTCGTTCACCAAAATCGCTTTGGGATGATTCACGTCGTCTTGATCCGTAAACTCCCGGCCCGCCAGCAATGGGACCTTCAACGTCGCAAAGTACCCGGGCGTGATCATGGCCTTCTCGGCATTCATGTCCTCGCCCTCGTGCTGCGTGTATCCTTCCACGCTGATGTTGCCGCCATTGCCATTACCCGCCAGTTCCGGATCGGTGCTGGCGCCAACGCTCTCCACTCCCGGGAGCGCAGCCAGCATCTCCACTAGCCGCCGGTCCAGCGGTACCACGGCATTGACGTTATAGCCGGCCAGCCGGGGGTCGACTCCAAATGTAATCAGGTGATCCGTAGCGAACCCCACGTCCACATTGTGCAGATTCCGTAGCGTCTCCACGAACAGCCCCGCGCACACCAGCAGCAGCAAGCTCAGCCCCACCTGTGCGCCCACGATCGCCCGCCGAAAACCCAGCCTCCCGCCTATGCTTCCCGCGCTCTGGAGCTTCAGATCGTCCACCAGATTCGGCTTCCATAACTGCACCGCCGGCGCGATGGTAAACAGCAAGCTCACGGCGAGTGCCACCGCAAAACCGAAGGCGAGCAGCGTCCCGTTCAAATGCGTCGAGTAAGGCGTCTCGCCCTGGCCAGTCGACATCCAGCCCACCAGCAGCCGAATCGCCGCCGGGGCCGCGGCCAGCCCCGCCGCTCCGCCCAGAATCCCAAGCAGGATTCCTTCGGCCAGCAGTTGCCGCGCCACGCGCCCCGGGCGCGCGCCAAGTGCATAACGCATGGCGATTTCCCGCACCCGTCCGGCTGCACGCACCAGCACCAGGCTTGCCACATTCACCGCGGCCATCAGCAGAACCAGCGCTCCCATCCCCATCACTACCAGAAGCGGATCGCGCAGGTTGTTTCTCGAATAGGAGAATCCCCTGGCCCCGTCCAGCACATGCAAACGGCTATTTATGACAAAGCCAGCCACAAATTGCGGCGAAGTGTTCTTGAAGTATGGCAATTCTGCGGTGCGCAACGCATGCCATAGCGGGGCCATGTGCGCCTCTGCCTCGGCCCGCGTCTCGCCTGGCTTGAGCCGGCCCAGAATGTTCAACCAGCGCCCATTGTGCTCGTCAAGCTCATTCCATTCCGGAGTGATCAC
>JASHTU010000324.1 GCA_030040395.1 Acidobacteriaceae bacterium | reverse complement strand
GGTGCTGACGCCCCGTTCGACATGCGGATCGTATCTCCAGATCAGCTTCCCCGTCGCGGCATTCACTGCGTCGACCACCGACAACGGCTCGCTGACGTAAATTACGCCGTCCACTTCGATTGGTTCGGCCGCCATTCCCATCGCGCTATCAAGATCCAGAGACCACGCCAAGCTGAGCGTTCCGACGTTCTGAGAGGCAATGTCGTGGAGCGGGCTGAAATGGGTCTCATTGAAATTCTCGCCGGGGACCAGCCAATCATTGCCGGCGGGCGCTTGGGCAAGAACGCGCTGCTCGTTGACATCCCCGAAGTCTCGGCTCGCAGCGGCTGCCGCGCGCCCCTTGCAAGCGGATAAGAACGCTAAGAGCGCACAAGCCGCTGAAGCAAAAAGCACAAAGCAGAGAACACGGAGATGAGAAAAGGATGATTTCATTTCGGTATGAATCTCAAACTCTGTTGGCCGGAAGACAACTTACGATAATTTCGCATGCTATGCATACCTTTGGAATCCGTCAAGAGAAATTGATCAGACCCGGGCTCGGGCCCGGAGTTGTCGGAGCAAGAAAATGAAGGCGAGCTCGGATTGGTATTTGGATCTATTCCTGGCCAACTCGAGGGCCTAATCGACACAATGCGCCGAAACCCACTCGACAAAGCATAAAGACAGAAAACAGGATGCCCGAAAAACGCCCTATTGATGGGGAACCGGCTTCTGCATGATGCGCCCGACAGCAGTGACGAACGGGCTGGGCTGTCAAAAAATGGGCGTCAATGCGACTCTTCAAAAATATCCCGGAAAGCTTAGTTCGTATTTAGGGCCCGCACCGGCGGGACACTACTCTTGTCGGCATTCTTCTTAGCCGGATCCGTTGCGGCTTGCGATGGACTCGTGTTTACCCCGGAATAGGCGCGAAGCTAGTCATGTTTTGCTGACGGTTTGGATTCTGCCTCTCCTTGCGCAAAGGGGATTAGCTCTTCACAAAGTCTGTCCTTTTTATGTAAACCTGTCAATCTAAATTTTTCATAAAGATTGCAGATTTTTTGCAATCAACGAATTTCTCTCCTACCGGCAATCGACGCTGGGGCGCTCTCAGGCGGTGAAGCCGCCGAGCGCAATGACTTTGCGCTCCAAATATTCATCGAGCCCTTCCGCCCCGCTTTCGTTGCCCAGGCCGCTCTCCTTCCAACCCGGGAAAGGAACTTCGGTGCTTTGCGGCGCCCACTCGTTCACCCCCACTAGCCCGAACTCCAGCCTCTCGGCAGTACGCAGCGCCAAATGAAGGTTCCGAGTCCAGACATATGCGGACAGGCCATAGCGAGTGCTGTTGGCCAACTCGATTGCCTCGTCGGTTTCGCGGAAACTGGCGATGGGCAGAAGCGGCCCGAATACTTCCTCGCGAAAAAGATCGCCTTGAGGCGGAACCCCGGTAAGCACCGTAGGCTCAAAAAAATAG
Source organism: Acidobacteriaceae bacterium (assembly GCA_030040395.1). Lineage (GTDB taxonomy): Bacteria > Acidobacteriota > Terriglobia > Terriglobales > Acidobacteriaceae > Telmatobacter. Next base: position 1,312 of record JASHTU010000324.1, on the reverse strand, counting down.
CCTTTCGTCCGGTCGCTGGGCCGGCCTCCTCCCGCGACCGCTTGGGCGCCGGCGGCTGTGGCCTCACTGACGAGCTTCTCGACGCGGTCGCGCTGGCGGGCGTTGATCAGCGGACCGACATTGGTTTCCGGATCGAGCCCCTCACCGAGCTTGAGCTTTGCGACACTGGCAACCACTTGCTCAGTAAACGCCTCGGCAACCTGGTCGTGAACCAGGAAACGCTGGGGCGAGACACACACCTGGCCGGCGTTGCGAAACTTGGCCGCGACCGCGCCGACAGCCAATTGAGCAATATCGGCGTCGGGAAAGATAAGGACCGGGGCGTTGCCGCCGAGTTCGAGCGAGAGCCGCGTAACGGTCTTCGACGCTCCATCCATCAGCAGCTTGCCCACGCGCTGGCTGCCGGTGAAGTGGATCTTCGCGCACAATGGATTGTCGAGCATCTCGCGGCCCATGCTCTCAGGATCGCCATTGATCAGATTCACGACTCCGGGCGGCAGGCCTGCCTCGACCAGCAGGTTCACCATCTCCATTGCGGTCATCGGCGTATATTCCGACGGCCGGATCACGAGTGTGCAACCCGCCGCCAAAGCTGCGGCAGCAGCGCGAGCCACGTTATAAGCGGGAAAGTTCCATGCAGTGATCAGTCCTACGACGCCCAGCGGCTGACGCAGGACCAGCTCCCTCTTCGATGCGATCCGGGGTGGCACCCATCTCCCGTAAGCGCGCTTGCCTTCTTCGGCAAACCATTCGTAGAGATCGGCCGTCACGAGCCACTCGCCGCGCGCTTGCACAAGGGGTTTGCCGCTTTCAAGGACAGTTGTCCGCGCCAGCTCTGCAGCCCGTTCGCGCATAAGGGAAGCGGCGCGTAGCAGAAGCGGCGCCCGCTCGTACGCAGTCCGGTTAGACCAGGATGAGAAAGCGGCGTGCGCCGCATCGATGGCTGCGCGGCAGTCACGAGCGTCACCGAATGGCACCGTGAGGATCGCCTCCTCGGTAGCCGGGTTCAAAACATCCCAGGTATTGCCGCCAACCGCATCGCACCAGGCATCGCCGATACGCTCCTTGTAGACGTAACTCATGCTTCGTAAACCCTTTCTCCGGCAAGGTACGTCGCCTCCACCCGGAGGCCGGGCAGCTCTTCGGCATTAACCTGCAAGGGATCTTTCGAAAGCACGGCGAGGTCTGCCCATTTGCCGGGCGCCAACGTACCGCGCGTGGCGAGATCACCCCAGGCCAGCGCGCCGCTTACCGTGTAGCCGCGCAGTGCTTCGGCAACGGTGATTCGCTGTTCTGGCTGCAACTCACGGCC